>NZ_JAJKHN010000075.1:0-30805 GCF_020982715.1 Bacteroides sp. 1_1_30 | reverse complement strand
ATGGCATTGACCATTTTGAAGAATTATCAGGATGAAGACAAGAAGACTTCTGTCAATAGGAAAAGGAAGAAGGCTGGCTGGAGTGACGAGTATCTAACTAATTTGATAAACACCTTTATTAAAGCGTTTTAACTCATGCGTTTTCCCTGGTTCCCCTTACTCCAATCTATAAACGCAAGTTGCAATTATAAAAACAAAACTTGCAATTATAAAAACGAAGCCTTCATTTATATAATCAAAAGTTGCAATTATAGTTTGCTCTACAGCCTTAATAAGTTTCCTTCCTATGCAAAAGAAGTTTGCATAGGAGGGGAAAGAACTTTTCTATACGTACTTGAGGGGAAAGATAAAGAGGTCTGAACTTTTCAGTCCAGACCTCCCAGTATAGAAAGGGATTTCTCCATCCCGTATTACCTTAATCAATTATGTGTGAAACTCTCTTTTATTTATCTTCAGTCTTACCCAACCCATACCTTGCTCTTGTTATATTCTGAACAAGTTCTCTCTGCACACTTTCCAATGCGTTTATTTCTTTCTGCAACAACTCCAAAGCAGAACCTTTCTGCAATAAATAAGACCGTTCAGCATATTTTATATAAGAAGTCGGAACCTCCTGCTTCTTTTCTTTATAATGGGCAATCACATACCGCAAAGCTTCCGCCCGATATTTGCTGATCGCTTTCCGTTCGGCATAATACAAATCTTTATAAGGATTTTCTTCACTTCTCAATTTCTTCCAGAATGCAGAAAAAGCAGTCGATACAGCATCCTTCTCTTCTTTGGTTACTGCTTCTTTCTGCTTCTTTGTCAGATCCTTATATTCCTTATATGTATTTAGAAACTTATCCAATTCATCTTTGCTGGCTTTGTGCGCCAGTCGGTAAGTTTCCAAAGAAGCAGGCCGTTCATATTCGACAACTGTTTGTAGATAAGGCAAGTCGTTCCAGCTTATATATTTATTATTTGCTTCACAATAATCTGCATAAGCCGCCGCAAGCTGCCAACTATATTCTTTTGTCTTTTGATTCAAATCCTCATTGATAGCGGACAAGTTCTTTTCCATCTCTTGCAAATCCTGCGCTGACACTGTTTGCATACTTCCCCATCCGGAGAGAAACAAACAAAGAATACTCCATAATATAGTTTTCATAATTAGATAATTTAAATTTTCTCCAAAGTTATTATTTCTCTACAGAATTCCAAACGATATTACAGATTTGCTATATATTTCCACAATGGAGCAGCATTCAGCGCTTGCATAATTTCGTTCTTATCAAGCAGGCTTCTCACCTCTTCCAATGTAAGCAGATGTACGCTGATATCTTCAGTAGCTTCCAGATGCTGATGGTCTATCAGTTCTACGTCTGTAGCAAGAAAGCAATAAGTCAGATTGGTATGAGTGCTCGGATTAGCGGAAATCACCATATATTCCTGCCAGTTTCCTTTTCCGTAGCCTGTTTCCTCCCACAATTCACGTTGGGCGGACACTAACGGTGAAGCGTCTTCCTTCTCACAGACACCGGCACAAAGTTCATAACAAGTTCGTTCAATTCCCGGACGGTACTGGCGGACAAAAACAAATTTACCATCTTTTGTAATGGCAATCGTATTTACCCAGTCGGGATACTCAAGAATATAATATTCGGGGATATGGTTACCGTTGGGAAGCAACATATCTTCGCAACGCACAGTCAGCCACGGACGGCGAAATAGATATTTACTACTCACCGTTTTCCAGGCTCTATTCTTTTCTTCCATAAGGTCTGTTTTTTCTTCCGGCAAAAATACAAATTTCCCCCGGGTTATCCTACCTTTCGGTTGCTTGTTTTTATTCGTCTGTGTCGATACAAGTGATCTCTATCCCTTGTATCTGCTCCAAGTATTTTTTGGTAGAGCTTACCAAAGAACTTCCCATGTAGAATAAAAACAGCAGACTGATAATAACCATCAATGCGCCAATCATGGCAAAACGACTACGTTGTTCGAAAATACTGCTATTCATAACTCTGCCTCCTCTAAGTTTTTTTGTCCACCACAAAGATAACACGCGAGGGCTACAAAAAAGTTACAAGAATGTTTCAAAAAACTTAAATATTGAAATTCTGTTCGTATCTTTGCACCAACTAACTAACAACCTCTTTATTACAATATGGCATTTACGAATAATATTATGATTGTCCGGCATAAATTGCTGGCAGACCTCGTTAAACTCTGGAAAAACGACGAATTAGTGGAAAAGATAGACCGGCTCCCGATTGAGTTGAGTCCACGCAAATCAAAACCCCTAGGACGGTGTTGCGTACATAAAGAACGCGCAGTGTGGAGGTACAAGACTTTTCCTCTGATGGGACTGGATATGACAGACGAACACGACGAAGTTACCCCGCTTTCTGAATATGCGCGATTGGCATTGAGCCGCCCCGAACCGGACAAGGAAAATATTATGTGCGTCATCGACGAGGCCTGTTCTTCCTGTGTACAGATCAATTATGAAATAACCAACCTTTGTCGCGGATGCGTGGCACGTAGCTGTTACATGAACTGCCCCAAAGATGCGATACGTTTCAAGAAAAACGGTCAGGCAATGATTGACCATGACACATGTGTCAGTTGCGGTATTTGTCACAAGAGTTGTCCTTATCACGCTATTGTATATATTCCCGTGCCTTGTGAAGAGGCTTGCCCGGTAAAAGCTATCAGCAAAGATGAACACGGCATAGAACACATTGATGAAAGCAAGTGTATCTACTGCGGAAAATGCATGAATGCTTGTCCGTTCGGTGCTATCTTCGAAATCTCGCAAACATTCGATGTATTGCAACGCATCCGTAAAGGAGAAAAGATGGTTGCCATCGTTGCTCCGTCTATTCTGGGACAGTTTAAGACTTCTATCGGACAGGTGTACGGTGCTTTCAAAGAAATAGGATTTACAGATGTGATCGAAGTGGCTGAAGGTGCTATGGCAACCACCAGCAATGAAGCACACGAGTTACTGGAGAAATTGGAAGAGGGACAGAAGTTTATGACTACTTCCTGTTGCCCTTCTTATATCGAACTGGTTGAGAAACATATTCCGGATATGAAACCTTACGTTTCTACCACCGGATCACCGATGTACTACGCCGCACGGATTGCCAAAGAGAAGCATCCGGATGCTAAGGTTGTGTTTGTCGGCCCTTGTGTGGCTAAACGCAAAGAAGTACGTCGTGACGAAGCAGTGGATTATATTCTGACGTTTGAAGAAATCGGTTCGATTCTCGACGGGTTGGGTATTGAACTGGAACAGGTACAGGAGTTCTCTGTATTACATACGTCTGTTCGCGAAGCACATGGATTTGCACAGGCAGGTGGTGTGATGGGAGCTGTCAAAGCTTATCTGAAAGAGGAAGCGGATAAAATCAATGCAATACAAGTGTCGGACATCAATAAAAAGAATATCGCTCTGTTGCGTGCCTGCGCCAAGACAGGAAAGGCCGCGGGGCAGTTTATTGAAGTAATGGCATGCGAAGGTGGATGTATCACCGGACCAAGTACGCATAATGATATTGTTTCGGGACGTCGCCAATTGGCACAAGAGCTGCTCAAACGAAAAGAGAGCTATGAAACAATGGATCGATAAACTACGGCAGGAAAGAACACTTAGCCCGGAAGAGCTCCGGCAACTGTTGACCGGATGTGACGCAGAAACCCTGCGTTACATCAATAAACAGGCGCAGGAAGTCGCTCTCCGCCACTTCGGAAATAAGATTTATATCCGTGGACTGATTGAAGTCAGCAATTGCTGCCGGAACAACTGTTATTACTGTGGTATCCGAAAAGGAAATCCAAATATCGAACGTTACCGATTGAACCTGGAAAGTATACTGGATTGTTGCCGGCAAGGATATAAATTAGGTTTCCGCACTTTCGTGCTGCAAGGAGGAGAAGATCCCGCACTGACAGACGATCGGATAGAAATGACTGTTGCCCGTATCAGGCAGAATTATCCGGATTGTGCCATTACACTGTCGCTCGGAGAAAAGTCGCGTGATGCATACGAACGTTTCTTCCGTGCCGGAGCCAACCGTTATCTGTTACGTCACGAAACTCACAATGAGTCGCATTACCGGCAACTGCATCCGGCAGAAATGTCCGGCAAACAGCGCCTGCAATGTTTAGCGGATTTAAAAGACATCGGCTATCAGACAGGAACCGGAATTATGGTCGGCAGCCCAGGGCAAACAGTAGAACATATCATCGAGGATATCTTGTTCATTGAAAAGCTACAGCCGGAAATGATTGGCATCGGCCCTTTCCTACCCCATCATGATACGCCTTTTGCCCAATATCCCAGCGGAACGGTGGAACGGACGATTCTTCTATTATCGATCTTCCGTTTGATGCATCCATCCGCATTGATTCCGGCAACAACGGCTCTCGCCACTCTTATCCCTGATGGCAGAGAGCGGGGTATATTGGCTGGTGCAAATGTGGTTATGCCCAACCTGTCTCCCCGGGAGGAACGGAGAAAATATGAATTATACAATGACAAAGCTTCACTCGGAGCGGAATCCGCCGAAGGACTGGCTACCTTACAAAAGCAGTTGAATACCATCGGCTACGAGATTTCCACTGAAAGAGGCGACTTTAAGCGCACCACAGATTAGACGGATTCACACAGATTTATTTCGAATTAAATTTTAATCTGTGTGAATCCGTCTAATCTGTGGTGAAAAAACAAAGAATATTATGATATACCAAAAAGATTCATCCAAAGCAGAAGAGTTTATCCATCACGAAGAAATTTTGGATACGCTGGAATATGCACAGAACAATAAGGATAATCGTATCCTGATTGAACAACTGATTGAAAAGGCAGCGTTGTGCAAGGGACTGACGCACCGGGAAGCGGCTATTCTGCTGGAGTGTAACCAACCTGACCTGATAGAACGTATCTTTCATCTCGCCAAAGAAATCAAACAGAAGTTTTACGGCAACCGTATCGTCATGTTCGCACCGCTTTATTTATCTAATCATTGCGTAAACGGTTGCGTATATTGTCCGTATCATGCCAAAAACAAAACTATTGCACGCAAGAAACTGACACAGGAAGAAATCCGCCGGGAGGTAATTGCTTTGCAGGATATGGGACATAAGCGACTGGCTCTTGAAGCCGGTGAGCATCCGTCACTGAACCCGATAGAATATATTCTGGAATCTATTCAGACGATTTATAGTATCAAGCATAAAAATGGAGCTATCCGCCGGGTAAACGTAAATATCGCAGCCACTACGGTAGAAAATTATCGCCGATTGAAAGAAGCGGGTATCGGCACGTATATCTTATTCCAAGAGACTTATCACAAAGATAACTACGAAGCTCTCCATCCCACCGGACCTAAAAGCAATTACGCTTATCACACCGAAGCGATGGACCGCGCGATGGAAGGAGGAATCGATGATGTAGGCATTGGCGTCCTTTTCGGTTTGAATACTTATCGGTATGATTTTATCGGATTATTAATGCATGCCGAACATTTGGAAGCCAAATTCGGTGTAGGGCCGCATACAATCAGTGTGCCGCGCATCTGTTCGGCAGATGACATCGATGCGGGAGATTTCCCGAACGCTATTTCGGATGAGATATTCAGCAAGATTGTAGCTGTTATCCGAATTGCCGTTCCTTATACAGGAATGATTATTTCTACACGTGAATCGCAAGAATCACGCAAGAAAGTGCTCGAATTGGGTATTTCACAAATCAGTGGCGGTTCGCGTACCAGTGTAGGCGGATATGCTGAAACGGAATTACCCGATCATAATTCTGCCCAATTTGATGTGAGCGACACCCGGACATTAGACGAAGTGGTCAACTGGTTGCTCGAACTCGGATATATCCCCAGTTTCTGTACAGCCTGTTACCGGGAAGGACGGACGGGAGACCGTTTCATGTCATTAGTGAAATCCGGTCAGATAGCAAACTGTTGCGGACCGAATGCCCTGATGACTCTGAAAGAGTATCTGGAAGATTATGCTTCAGAAGATACGCGACAGAAAGGATTGGAACTGGTTCTAAAAGAAACGGAACGAATCCCCAATCCCAAAATCAGGGAAATAGCTATCCGGAATCTCAAAGCAATAGCTGCAGGACAAAGAGACTTTAGATTTTAAATAATACATTGATGTGCTAACATATCAATCTGCCAATTAGCTACGCACGAATTAACAAGTTGAAAAATTATCAATTATGAGCTTAACAGATACTCCAAATGCTAACAGACTTCATATCACCCTTTTCGGTAGACGGAACAGTGGTAAGTCTTCTCTTATCAATGCGTTGACAGGACAGGACATCGCGCTCGTTTCAAATACTCCCGGAACGACTACCGACCTTGTGTCTAAAGCAATGGAGATTCAAGGTATTGGTCCTTGTCTTTTTATAGATACTCCGGGATTCGATGACGAAGGAGAGCTTGGAGAACTGCGTATCAGCCGGACTTTAAAGGCTATTGAGAAAACGGATATTGCATTGTTATTATGTGAAGACACTACCTTTTTTCATGAAAAAGAGATACTGGCACTATTGAAAGAGAAGAATATCCCTGTCATTCCGGTATTGAATAAAATAGATATACGAGAGAATAGCGATCATTTAGCTACATATATCGAGGAACAATGTAAAATACACCCCTTGCTTATCAGTGCCAAAGAAAAGATAGGAATCGAACTGATCCGGCAAGCTATTCTTGAAAAATTACCTTCGGACTTCGGTCAACAAAATATTACCGGGAAACTTGTTACAGAAAATGACCTTGTACTTTTAGTAATGCCACAGGATATCCAAGCTCCCAAAGGTAGACTGATCTTACCGCAAGTGCAGACTATCCGTGAATTGCTGGATAAAAAATGCCTCGTAATGACTTGCACCACTGATAAGTTTTCTGCAACCCTACAAGCCCTTGCCCGTCCTCCGAAGTTAATCATCACCGATTCACAAGTTTTCAAAGCGATTTATGAACAGAAACCGGCGGAAAGTGAGCTGACTTCTTTCTCGGTGCTTTTCGCAGGATATAAAGGTGATATTCACTATTATGTAGAAAGTGCAGCTGTCATTGAAAGACTGACGGAATCGTCACGTGTACTGATAGCGGAAGCTTGTACGCACGCTCCCCTTTCAGAAGATATAGGAAGAGTGAAACTTCCTCGTTTGTTACGGAAACGGATTGGAGAGAATCTGCAAATTGATATGGTAGCAGGAACCGACCTTCCACAAGATCTGACTCCTTACTCTTTAGTTATCCATTGCGGAGCATGTATGTTTAACCGTAAATACGTACTTAGTCGCATCGAACGTGCGCGGGAGCAGCACATTCCTATGACGAACTATGGAGTAGCAATTGCTTTCCTCAATGGAATACTAGATCAAATAAAATACTAAAAAGAAATCTTCTCTTTTTTATTTTGAAGCGCCCCCCAAAAAGTCCTTTATCTAACTTTTGGGGGGCACTTCATTTTTATGTTAAGACGAACTCTTTATATTAACTAATTATGATGACATACTTAGTTCTAATATCTCCGCTTATTTCTTCACAATAGCAATCAGTTCGTCTGCTGAAACAAGGTTCTGTTCTCCAGTCTCCATATTCTTCAACATCACTTTGCCTTCGTTCATTTCATTCTCACCGACAATAGCTACAAACGGAATATTCTTCGCATTGGCATAACTCATTTGTTTCTTCATCTTGGCTGCATCCGGGAAGATCTCGGCACGAATATTGGCAGCACGTACCTTAGCCAGAATTCCCATTGAGTATGCAGCTTCCTTTTCACCGAAGTTGATAAACAGAAGTTCTGTTCCGTTTACAGCTTCTTTCGGGTAAAGTTCGAGCTGGTTCAGGACATCAAAGATACGGTCTGCACCAAAAGAGATACCCACTCCGGACACTCCTGCCATACCGAATACTCCGGTCAGATTATCATAACGGCCACCACCAGTGATACTGCCAATCTGTACATCCAGTGCTTTCACTTCAAAGATAGCTCCTGTATAATAGTTCAGTCCACGAGCTAAAGTAAGATCAAGCTCTATTTCATTCTTCAAGCCCATTGTTTCCAATGTATTCAGAATAAATTCACTCTCTTCCACTCCCTTCAGCCCTACTTCACTGGCTGATAACACATTCTTCAGTGTTGCCAATTTCTCTGCATTCGTACCACTAAGAAGAATGATCGGTTGCAACTTGGCAATAGCCTCATCACTGATTCCCTTCTCTTTCAGTTCGGCATTTACATTATCCAGACCAATTTTATCCAGTTTGTCAATTGCCACGGTAATATCTACAATCTTATCCGATTCGCCTATAATTTCAGCAATACCGGAAAGAATCTTGCGGTTGTTAATCTTAATACATACACGAATATTGAAACGACTAAAAACGGTATCGACAATCTGCATCAATTCCACTTCGTTCAATAACGAATCGCTTCCTACAACATCGGCATCACATTGATAAAATTCGCGATAACGTCCTTTCTGCGGGCGGTCGGCACGCCATACCGGTTGAATCTGATAGCGTTTGAACGGGAAAGTGATCTCATCACGATGCATCACTACATAACGGGCAAAAGGCACTGTCAAGTCGTAACGCAAACCTTTCTCACAGAATTTGCTTGCCAGTTTGGCAGCATTACGGCTTAACAATTCTTCGTCAGTAATCCCGGAGAAGTAATCTCCAGAGTTCTGAATCTTAAAGAGTAGTTTATCTCCCTCATCGCCGTACTTTCCCATCAATGTAGAAAGCATCTCCATCGAAGGAGTCTCTATCTGCTGGAATCCATACAAATGATATACGTCACGAATCGTATTGAATATATAATTACGCTTCGCCATTTCTACCGGCGAAAAGTCACGAGTTCCTTTAGGAATACTTGGTTTTGCTGCCATAATATTACTGTTTATAATTTTAATTGCGCAAATTTACTGCAAATTTCCGAGCAATACTTACATATATTTGAAAAAATCACCCGTATTGTGTCCATCCCCTATCAATATCGTAAAGAAACACTCAAGTAAGACCCTAAACAATACAAAAAATCCTCCATAGTCTTCGGAAAGACTGCGGAGAATCTTTTTATATTCTATGGAGAGAAGTTAATAAACGTACTTTTCTCCCTTTTTCATTTCTTAGTCTCTTCTACCCATGAAGATCATGATGTAGTATACCAATGTAGCCAGTGAGCCTAATGCAGCAACTACATACGTATAAGCAGCAGAACGAAGAGCATCTTCAGCCTGTGCATGATTGTACGAATTAGTAATGCCGGATGAACTCAACCAGACCAACGCACGTTTACTTGCATTGATTTCCACCGGCAGCGTGATAAAGCTGAACAATGTAGTCATAGCAAACAGGATAATACCTGCCAGCAATAACTGCGGGAAAGAGTTTATCAACAAGATACCACCCAACAATACCCACGTCATAATGGAAGAGGCAAAGTTTACCACCGGAACCAGCGCACTACGCATTTTCAACGGAGCATACATGCGTGCATGTTGTACAGCGTGTCCACATTCATGGGCTGCTACGGCAGCTGCCATTATACTGTTACTTTCATACACCCCTTCACTCAAATTCACCGTTTTGTTAGTAGGATTGTAGTGGTCGGTCAACCGTCCCGGCGTATGTGTAACCTGTACGTCATAAATTCCATTGTCATGCAACATTTTTAAAGCAACGTCGCGTCCTGTCATTCCATTTCCTGTAGGAATCTTAGAGTACTTCTTGAATTTGTTTTGCAAATTCATCTGTACCAACCAACTTACAACAGCGATTCCTATAAATAATACCCAATAAGACATCATATACTTTTCAATTTTAATTATTACTCTATATCTTTATAAACAAATTGTTTGCCAAAAATAAGGGGAAACGTTCAATGTCAGAATAGTTTCCCCTTGCTTTTATGAAGAATTAGCTAAAAATTAGTCAATTGTCAGTTCTACCACATAGTCAATATCTTTCGGAACCTCGGCGAATTCGAGCAAAACACCGGCTTTCGTCTTTGTGAAACGAACCGGAGACTGGTCTTTAAACAAGACTGCCTTCTTGACCTTCTTATCTGACAACGGCAGGAACAAAGCCGCATCTTTCAGGTCGAGAATATGCACATAGAGTTTATTTCCTTTTTGTGTTGTCACTCCCCAATCATGTGGAGCAACTGCACCGCTTCGTGTTCCATAAATCGTTTCACCATATTGTTTCATCCACTCTCCCATCTCTGCCAAGCGTTGTACAGCTACCGCAGGAAGTTCCCCATCGGGTTGAGGGCCGATATTCATCAAAAGATTGGCATTCTTACCGGCTGCCTTCACCAGATAGTGAATCAATGTCTTTGTTGATTTATAATTCTGATCGGTAATCTTATATCCCCACATACCATTCATTGTTTCACAAGTTTCCAACGGCAGACGACTCACCTCCTGTCCGGAAAGTCCCGAAACATTCTCACCCGGCAGATCGCGTTCGAAAATCTGAATATCTTCTCCATCAAAAGGCGTCTGATGATGATTATTACCCACCAGACACCCCGGTTGGAGTTTGTGAATCAGAGCATACTGTTCCGGTAATTCCCAGTTAAAAGTTTTGGGCTGATCCCACCATCCGTCAAACCAAATAGCCCCTATCGGACCGTAATTCGTCAGCAATTCTGTCAACTGGTTATTCATGAATTGATAATAACTTTTCCAATCTCCTTTCGAGTTCGAGCGACCCGTGCCCTGCCCTGTACGCCCCCAGGGATAGTCTTCGCGCGCCCAGTCAAGATGTGAATAATAAAAATGGAGCTTGATGCCCTGCTTGGCACAGGCTGCTGCCAGCTCTTTCACAATATCTCTTTTAAAAGGAGTAGCTTTGACTACGTTATAATCCGAATACTTAGTGTCAAACATAGAAAAACCTTCATGATGACGGGTAGTAAAACAGATATATTTGGCTCCCGAAGCTTTAATAGCCTCCACCCATTTATCGGCATTAAACTTGGAAGGATAAAATCCGCCTGCCAGTTTGGCATACTCTTTATAATTCAGATTATTGTTTGTCATAGTCCACTCACCGGTAGCGAGCATAGCGTATAGCCCCCAATGAAGAAAAATACCAAACTTATTGTCCTGAAATTCCTGCCGTGCTTTCAAATTCTCTTCGGTAGGCTGATAGGAAGATTGCGCAAATACTCCCAAGTTCATTACGAACAACAAAAGGAAAGCTATAAAACGTGTTTTCATAAGGCATACATTATTTTTGTGTGTTTAGGATAGACTATACAAAGGATTGAACAAGAAAGGCGGAGTTTTTCTTCAATCTCCGCCTTTCCTCCATATAATAAATCAATTGTTATTCTTCAGTATAACGTTCGATGGTCTGTGCTCTGTCCGGTCCTACAGATACAATCTTGATTTCTACACCAAGCTGTTCTTCCAGGAAAGTCAGGTAAGCATTGAATTCTTCCGGGAATTCATCTTCGCTCTGCATCTTGGTCATATCTGTCTGCCAGCCCGGAAGCTCTGCATATACAGGTTCTACGCCTTCTGTGATGTCATACGGGAAGTAGTCGATCTCTTCACCGTTCACTTTGTAAGCAACGCACGCTTTGATTGTTTCGAAAGTATCGAGTACATCGCTCTTCATCATAATCAATTTGGTAACTCCGTTTATCATAACGGAATACTTCAACGCTACCAGGTCAATCCATCCGCAACGACGTTTACGACCGGTTACAGAACCGAATTCATGTCCCAACGTACACATCTTGTCGCCTGTTTCGTCAAACAGTTCTGATGGGAACGGACCTGCTCCTACACGAGTACAGTATGCCTTGAAGATACCATATACTTCACCGATACGGTTAGGTGCCACTCCAAGTCCGGTGCAGGCTCCCGCACATACGGTATTGGAAGAAGTCACAAACGGATATGAACCGAAATCAATATCAAGCATAGTACCCTGTGCTCCTTCACAAAGCACGCTCTTACCATCCTTCAACAGGTTATTCACTTCATGTTCGCTATCTACGAAATGGAATTGTTTCAAGTATTCGATACCTTCCAACCATGCTTTTTCCAGTTCAGTAAGATCGTATTCATAATTCAAGCTCTTCAGAATTTGTTCGTGACGAGCTTTTGCGGCAGCATACTTCTGATCGAAATTATGAAGAATATCACCTACACGAACACCGTTACGGCTCACTTTATCCGTGTAAGTAGGGCCGATACCCTTACCGGTAGTTCCTACTTTAGCATCGCCTTTGGCTGCTTCGTATGCAGCATCCAGAATACGGTGTGTCGGAAGAATAAGATGAGCTTTCTTTGAAATATGCAAACGTTCTTTCAGCGGATGACCCGATGCTTCAAGTGCTTCTGCCTCTGCTTTAAACAATGCCGGATCAAGTACCACACCGTTACCGATGATGTTTACCTTGTTTCCTTGAAAAATACCGGAAGGAATAGAGCGAAGCACATATTTCTGTCCTTCAAACTCAAGCGTGTGACCGGCATTCGGGCCGCCCTGAAAACGAGCAACCACATCATACTTAGGTGTTAAAACGTCGACTACTTTTCCTTTACCTTCGTCGCCCCATTGTAATCCTAATAGAACATCTACTTTCATTTTTCTTTCTTATTGTTGTTATTTACTTTTTTCCGTTTGTTAGCTCTGTCGCACTTACTACATACTCCATATATATATAAGGAGTAATGTGAAAGCTGGAAGCGGCTCAATTTCGTATTTTCAATGGCTTGCTGCAGTTCCTCGTTCTGAAACTCGGTCACTTTACCACATTGAGTACATATCTGATGATGATGTGTCTCGCGATTATATGATTTTTCGTATTGGGAGGAAGTACCGAACTGATGCTTAATGACCAGCCGTGCATTGATAAGAAGAATAATGGTGTTGTAGAGAGTCGCCCGGCTCACCCGGAAATTCTCCTGGTCCATCATCCGTGAATAAAGCATGTCAATATCGAAATGACCGTCGATAGAATAAATAGTATCGAGTATGGCGTAGCGTTCAGGAGTCTTTCGATGCCCGTTCGCCGTGAGATATTCCGTGAATATCTGCCTTACTGTATCTTTCACGTTTTGAGTTTCCATCATCAGCCAAAATTAGCGCGAACAAAGTTAAGCCTTTTTTGCGGAAAGCAAATGATAAAGAGAAGTTTTTTTAGTTCATCACAGAGTTAGACAGTTTTTTTATAAATTAAATGGAGGCTATCATTCGTTTTGTAGATTGGCTTATATAATAAACGAATAACAAGACGGTTTATTTTTTAGACGCGTCATCCGTGTTATCCGCGTCTAAAAAATTAAACCGTTATTTAATAAAAGGACTTACTCCATGAAAATAAGATTAGTCTACAGCAAGCTCCTCTTTCACCATATTGTAGAGCATTTGCTCTCCTTCCAAGGTAGAATCAGCCATACCTTCCACCAAGCGGCATACTTGAAAAGCATGTTCCTCGCTATGCTGCATATATTTGCGGATAACCAGCAAAGCTGCGTTACGAATATGATAGCTGTCGGAATGTACCGCACAAATCGCCTGGTCGAGCAATTCGCCGGAGGCACGTTCGGTCATATCCCCTTTCTTCATCAGAAGACGGGCGGCAGTCAGGAAACCACAAGTCTGCACGTACTCCTGTTCGTCGGCAATCCAGTGAAAAGATTTGGCCGGAGCATACGGTAAATGCTGGAAGAGATTCATACAAGTCAGTTCTGCTATTTCGATATTCCGGATGTTTTCCACCCAAATATCGGCTATCTCGGGATAAAACGTTTCGATCGGCTGAAGCATTCCCGCCAGAATCTTACACTCGCGAATTTCCTCTTTCCATAAAGCCTGCGCCAGGTCATGATTCTTTTCGTAACCTTCGGCAATCATCTTGATACGAGGCAGTTCCACTCCGAAATTGAGTTTATAAACCAGCCCTTTCTCACGCATACTTTGGGACACAGCCCCGTTCATAGAGAGACGGAGCTGTGTCTTGATATCTTTCAATTGTTCTTTAATATCCATTTCAGATCAGTTGTTTATGGAAGGCAGCGGAGAATAATCAGTGCTGTAACGCAACATTTGTTCTACATAACCTTCATCATAAGAAACCGTGACATCCGTAACGTTTCCGTTTTCATCTGTCACCAGTTCGTATTTCGGATTCACAAAACCTTTATAAGGAGCCAGATTCAACTTCTTATAACGTTCCAGAACTTCTGCATGTAAAGCCGGATCTACTTTTACGGCATAGTTTTCTACCAATGAACGGGCACCTTCAAAGTCACCTGTCGATTTGATCCGCTGGATTTCAGCCAACAATTCGCCGAAAAGCTCGCGCACTTTCTGATAGTCATTGATAACCACATAAGTCTTTCCGTCTTTCTTCACCAATTCCACCACTTTATCGGCAGCCCCCTTCTCAAATACCCAGCGGGCTATCAACTGGCGGTTGCGCATGTGAGCTTCTTCCACAGTATTTCCCGGTTCGATACGTACCAACTGCGTCATCAAACCGTTCATCAGATAAGTATAATATTGAGCTTTATAAGCATCGGGAGAAGAGAGAAGTCCCAGTTCCACCAGCTTGGGGTCAGCCACATAATACAATCCGAACAAATCGGCACGCGCCTCTTCGATGGTAGAGCCGTATGCTTTCAAAGCATCAGGATCTACACCCGGAAGTAACTTACCGGAACCGTGTCCCAAACATTCGTGCAAGTCCGTATGCAGCTCATCCGTTAAATCAGAATACGCATCGATCAGTTGTATTTCCGCATCGCTATAAACAAATTCTTCGTTGAATCCGTTTCCGTGAGCGGCTTTATTATAAGCATCTGTTATATTTCCGATTGTCACCGATTTAGAGCCGTGGTGAGCACGAATCCAGTTTGCATTCGGCAGATTGATACCGATAGCCGTTGCCGGGTAAAGATCACCTGCAAGGATAGCGGCAGTAATCACTTTAGCCGATACCCCTTTTACCTTTTCTTTCTTGAAAGATTTATCTACGGGAGAATGATCTTCAAACCACTGCGCATTGCTACTGATTATCTCTGTGCGGTGCGTTGATTCCAAATCTTTGAAATTCACCAAAGACTCCCAGCTCGCTTTCATACCCAATGGGTCACCGTAACTTTCAGTAAATCCATTCACAAAGTCGATTCGTGAATCAAGGTCTTTCACCCAAAGAATGGCATATTCATCGAAATCTTTCAGATTGCCTGTTTCATAGAATTGAATCAGTTTGGTGATGACGGCCTTTTGTGCCTCATTCTCCGCTACACCTTCCGCCTTTTTCAGCCAATAAACAATCTTCTCTATTGCCTGTGTATAGAGTCCACCTACTTTCCAAACTTTCTCCTCCAACTTTCCGTTTTCTTTGACCAGCCGACTGTTCAGCCCGTAAGAAACCGGTGTTTCGTCTTTCGGGTCCTTCAGGGCGCTATAAAAACTCTCTGCCTCTTTCTGCGTCACTCCGTCATAATAGTTACAAGCAGAAGTCAACACAAGATCTTCGCCATCTGCCTGGTTTACCCGTTTCGGCATAACAGTCGGATCGAAAATCACCGGAAACAGTTCGGCACAAAGTTGTTCGGCAGTCTGTTCTTCCGCCAACGGCAGCAACTGGGCATCTATACCGAGTACAGCCTGTTTCAAGAACTCCTGCGAGAAGTTGGGCACGAATTTCTCCGTACCATAGTGATGATGAATACCATTGGAGAACCATACCCTTTTCAGATACACCTCCATATTTTTAAAATCAGGTGTTGTTTTATCTCCCTGATAGTTTGTATATACTGCTTCGAGCATCCGACGGATTCTCAAATTATATTTTCCATTCTGGTCAAACAGAATATCCCTTCCCTCCAAAGCAGCCTCTGTCAGGTAATAAATCAGTTCCTTCTGTTTCAGCGTCAGTTCCTCAAATCCGGGAACTTTATAACGCAATATCTGTAAATCAGCAAATTGTTCCACTGTATAATCAAATTTGTCTGCTTCAGCAGTTGTTGTTTTACTTCCTCCGCACGATGTTAAAAGCGTAGCGGCCACTGTCATTAAAATCAGATGTTTTTTCATAATGCTAGCATTGATTAATTAAAATGAGAAAAGGAATTATCTCCAAAATCTTTCATTTAGAGGTAATTCCTTTTGACTAATTTCGGAACGCGCAATTATTTCTTATTTTCGAGATGTTTTTTGCGATATCCATTAGGAGTCTCACCTACGTTTTTGTAAAATGCAGCGTAAAAAGATTGACGATTTGCAAAGCCAACCATGGCACTAATTTCTTCCACATTTTTGTCGGCATAACGTTTGTCAGTCAATAAATGCAAAGCATCTTTTACTCTGTATTCATTCAACAGGCAAGAATAGTTCATGCCAAAGCGTGAGTTTACTACTGCAGAAAGGTAACGAGTATTCGTCTTCAATTCTTTCGCCAAGTCCTTAGCTGAATAGTCAGGATCCTTGTACTTCTTCTGTACAACGATGATATTCAGGATCTTGTCATACAACTCGTCTGCCAATTCCGGTCTAATCAAAGACCTGTATGCAGCCTTCTTTTCTTTCTTTTCCCTCAAATTGTAGGGACGTTTTTTCGGAGTTTCTTCCGTTTTTTTGTTCTCTAAATCACTCATTGAATTAACTGGTTAGGGTTTGTTCATTTGTTAATAATTGCTCATTTGCAACATAACATGTTACAAATGTCTTACTTTTTTTTTAAACACACAATTATTTTGTGCATTTTTTTTTCTAAATAAACAATCAAAAACCTTGAAAAAGAAGGAATAGCCTTGAATAATAAGAAACTTTAACTTATTTATAATTCATATCAGAAACTGAAATCTACACATGATGAAAATTGCCAAAGAAAAATGTACCTTTGCAGCATGGATAAATCAGCATCAATGAGAGAGACTTTAAAGACATATTTCGGGTACGATAGTTTCCGTCCTCTGCAAGAAGAAATCATCCGCCACATCCTGAACAAACAGGATGCATTGGTATTAATGCCCACTGGTGGGGGGAAATCGATCTGTTACCAACTTCCCGCACTGCTTTGCGAAGGTACTGCCGTTGTCGTTTCTCCCCTCATCTCATTGATGAAAGATCAGGTAGAAGCATTGCTGGCAAACGGCATCGCTGCCGGAGCGCTGAACAGCAGTAATGACGAAACAGAAAACGCTAATCTGCGCCGCGCATGCATTGAAGGCCGCCTGAAGCTGCTTTACATTTCACCGGAAAAACTTTTAGCTGAAAAGGACTATTTGTTGCGGGATATGAACATCTCTCTGTTTGCTATTGATGAAGCTCATTGTATTTCGCAATGGGGACATGATTTCCGTCCGGAATACACACAAATGGGAGTGCTCCACCAACAATTTCCGCAAATACCGATTGTCGCACTAACCGCCACCGCGGATAAAATCACGCGCGAAGACATCGTACGGCAATTGCATCTTAACCATCCGCGTACCTTCATTTCCTCGTTCGACCGTCCCAACATCAGCCTGACTGTGAAACGTGGATTTCAAGCGAAGGAAAAGAACAAGGCTATCTTAGAATTCATCCACCGCCACGGGGGAGAAAGCGGGATTATTTACTGCATGAGCCGAAGTAAGACGGAAACCGTCGCACAGATGTTACAAAAGCAGGGTATCCGTTGCGGGGTTTATCACGCGGGGTTATCCACTCAACACCGGGACGAAACACAGAATGATTTTATTAACGACCGCATACAGGTGGTATGTGCCACCATTGCTTTTGGAATGGGGATTGATAAATCAAATGTCCGCTGGGTGATACATTATAACCTGCCTAAAAGTATAGAAAGCTTTTATCAGGAAATAGGACGTGCCGGACGTGACGGGCTTCCCAGCAATACTGTCCTGTTTTATTCATTAGGCGACTTAATATTACTAACTAAATTCGCTTCGGAAAGTAATCAGCAAAATATCAATCTGGAAAAGCTCCAACGTATGCAGCAATACGCAGAGGCCGATATTTGCCGACGAAGAATCTTATTAAGCTACTTCGGAGAAACAACAACAGAGGATTGCGGTAACTGCGATGTTTGTAAAAATCCCCCTCAACGATTCGACGGTACAGTCATCGTGCAAAAAGCATTAAGTGCCATCGCACGCACAGAACAACAAATCAGCACAGGAGTGTTGATTGATATTCTTCGTGGAAACTATTCTGCGGAAGTAACCGGAAAAGGGTATCAGGAACTTAAAACGTTCGGTGCCGGACGCGACATTCCTCCTCGTGACTGGCAAGACTATCTGCTTCAAATGCTGCAACTCGGCTACTTTGAAATAGCTTATAATGAGAATAATCATCTCAAAATAACGTCAAGCGGAAGTGATGTTCTCTTCGGAAGGACACAAGCGGCATTGGTAGTTATCCAGCATGAGGAAGCAGTTACCCGAAAAGGAAAAAAGAAAAAAGTGGTTATCGCCAAAGAACTCCCCTTCGGCGCGGCAGGCGGCGAAAGCCAAGATTTGTTCGAAGCATTGCGAGGATTAAGAAAACAACTTGCCGATCAGGAAGCTTTGCCCGCCTATATCGTCTTGTCAGACAAAGTGTTGCATCTGCTTTGCATCTCACGTCCCACCACCATCGAAGAGTTTGGAGAAATCAGTGGTATCGGCGAACACAAGAAAAAGAAATATGGAAAGGATTTCGTAAATCTGATTAGACAGTTCGTAGAATAAAAGAAATTCTTGAATAGTATATATTAACGAGTCACCTGACTAATGATTATTCGTTCCACTAGGGTTATCTTTCCGTTCCACAGTTGTTTCCCTTTAGTTCCACATAGGTAGAACTAAAGGGAAACAACTGTGGAACGAACTAATGTCCATAGCAAAAGGCGCTCACTTATGTAAACCGGAAAGATATAGTTGGCTTATTGATAACTTCACTTGCATTGCCGCAATTGCTCGTGCAAATCAGCCGGAGGCACTCCCAATGAAATAGCTTTTTCAAAGTCAGCTTTTGCGAGCCCTTTCTTCTTCTGTGCCAGGTAGATATTTCCACGCAACAGATAAGCATCAGCCGAGGCAGCATCCAACCGGATGGCTTCCTCCAAATCGACCAATGCCAAATCTTCATGTTTCATCTCACGTTCCACATCGGCACGGGCAATATAGAGCGTCGCATCTTCAGGAGTGGCCGCAAGCATCTTATTCAATATCTCAAGAGCTTCCCGGAATTTTCCTTCTTTCTGCTCCAAAGTAGCCAGTCCCAGCCGTCCGCTATAGCTCTGCGGATCGAGTTCCAATAAACGATTATAATCTATTCTCGCAGCCGGATAATCGCGGCGGAGCACATAAATATAAGCACGCATCAACAAAGCTTCTTTGTTCTGCTTATCCTCGTCCAACACCTGGCAATAATCCGTATAAGCACGGTCTGTTTTTCCCATTTCCATATAAATGGCGGCACGGTCGAGCAAAATAGGGACTGCCAAAGGAGCAAAGTTCAGTGCAAAAGAATAAGATTCCAATGCTTTATCAAACTCGCCCAAACGGCGCTGAACCAATCCCAAGTTAGAAAAGAGCAGTGCATTCTTTGCGTTTTTCGGTTCCAACTTCAAAGCCTGAAGCAAAAGTTCCTCTGCCTGGGGAAGACTGTCTTTTTCGATACACTCAATGGCTCTCTCGGACAATTGCTGATAGGTTTGCGCAAAGGTAACAGCCGGAAAACAAAAAAGCAAAACTATAATTATTCTTACCATGGTTCAGGTCTTTTTATAGTGAATGAATTAATCCAATGGATATGCGTCAAAAGCAAACAATTCGGTCGACAAATAACGCTCTCCCGTATCAGGTAACAACGCTACTATTTTTTTGTTCTTAAATTCCGGACGTTGTAACAGTTGACGGGCGGCATACACAGCTGCTCCCGAAGAAATACCCGCCAACAGACCTTCTGTTGCCGCTAACTCACGTCCTGCACGAATCGCTTCATCATCTGGCACGCCTATTACTTCATCCACCACCGAAGCATCATAAAGCTTCGGGATAAAATTCGCTCCAATACCTTGAATACGATGCGAAGCCGCCTCTCCGCCTGCCAACACTGGAGACGATGCAGGTTCCACAGCAACAATATAAATATTCGGATTATGTTTCTTCAAAGCACGGGCTACCCCGCAGACTGTTCCCCCGGTACCAACTCCGGCTACAAAAACGGCCACTTCACCGTCTGTATCCCTCCAAATTTCTTCACCCGTTGTCCGTTCATGAACAGCAGCATTGGCCGGATTCTCAAATTGTTGCAAAATCACCGAACCGGGAATACTATCACGCAACTCCTGCGCTTTGGCAATGGAAGCTGCCATCCCTCCCAGCCCATCTGTCAATACAATCTGCGCACCCAGCGCTTTCAACAGATTCCGCCGTTCCAGACTCATCGTTTCGGGCATGGTCAATATCAGGTGATACCCTTTAATAGTAGCCACCATTGCCAACCCTACACCTGTATTTCCGCTTGTCGGCTCAATAATCGTTGCACCGGGTTTCAATGCTCCACGAGCTTCCGCATCTTCAATCATCGAAAGAGCGACTCTGTCTTTTACACTTCCCGCCGGATTAAAAGCCTCCAGTTTGGCAATAATATTTTGTTCCAGACCATACTTTCCACTATAACCGGAAAGTTCCATCAAAGGGGTATTCCCCACTAAATCTGTTAGTTTCTTTGCAATCTTTGCCATCTTATTACTTCATTTTTGTCACAGACACGACAAAGATATGGAAAAAAAGGTATGTTTTACATCACATCATGAGAAAGATAAGGAAAAGTATAGTAACTTTGTATCCGTTCAATCTTTTTAAGTTTACATATATGAAAAAGAGAATTATACAATTTCTCACGACCTATTTTTTATTTATTCTTTTATTCGTTCTTCAGAAACCAATCTTCATGGTTTACTACCATGACTTATATACTAATGCATCTTTGGGTGACTATTTCCGCGTCATGTGGCACGGATTACCGCTGGATTTATCTCTTGCGGGCTACCTGACCGCTATCCCCGGCATCCTGCTCATTGCTTCCGCCTGGACAAATTCATCCATACTCCGCCGCATCCGGCAAGGATATTTCGGAGTAATAGCCTTTGTCATGGCCTGTCTTTTTATCATCGACTTGGGATTGTATGGCTTTTGGGGATTCCGTCTGGACGCCACTCCTATTTTCTATTTCTTCTCTTCTCCCAAAGATGCCATGGCAAGTGTCAGTTTTTGGTTTGTTCTACTTGGAATTCTGGCTATATTGATCTATGCAGCAATTCTATACTGTATTTTCTATTGCGTCCTTATCCGGGAGAAAAAGCCTCTGAAAATACCTTATCGACGCCAGAATGTCTCGCTTGCACTGCTTTTGCTGACAGCGGCACTCTTCATCCCTATCCGGGGCGGATTCAGCGTATCCACCATGAATTTAAGCAAAGTGTATTTCAGTCAGGACCAACGCATGAATCATGCAGCCATTAATCCGGCATTCAGCTTCATGTATTCTGCCACCCATCAGAATAATTTCGATAAGCAGTATCGCTTCATGGACCCGAAAATAGCCGACGAATTATTTGCAGAGATGGTAGACAAACCCGTCGCAGTAACCGACAGCATCCCCCAATTATTGAATACACAACGCCCGAACATTATTTTCATTATCCTTGAGAGTTTCTCCACACACTTGATGGAAACTTTCGGAGGACAACCCAATGTGGCTGTCAACATGGATAAATTCGCAAAAGAAGGTGTATTATTCAGCAACTTCTACGGCAGTAGTTTCCGCACAGACCGCGGACTGGCATCTATCATCAGCGGATATCCCGGACAGCCGAGCACCAGCATCATGAAATATCCCGAAAAGACGGACAAACTTCCTTCCATCCCCCGTAGCTTGAAAAATGCAGGATACAGCCTCGAATATTACTATGGAGGAGATGCCGATTTCACCAATATGCGCTCTTACCTGGTATCTTCCGGTATCGAGAAGATTATTTCCGATAAAGATTTCCCTCTGTCCGAACGTACCGGAAAATGGGGAGCACAAGATCACGTTTTGTTCCAGCGCCTGATGAAAGACCTGAAAGAAGAAAAACAAGAAGAGCCATTCCTGAAACTGGTTCAGACATCAAGCAGCCACGAACCATTCGAAGTTCCGTTCCACAGGCTGGATGATAAAGTCCTCAACTCCTTTGCGTATGCCGACAGTTGTGTGGGAGATTTCGTGAAACAGTATCAGGAAACACCGTTATGGAAAAACACACTGTTTGTACTCGTTCCCGATCATCAGGGTGCATACCCATACCCGATAGAAAATCCGCTGGACGGACAAACCATTCCGCTGATTTTAATCGGAGGTGCAATAAAACAACCTCTCGTAGTAGATACTTATGCTTCGCAAATTGACATTGCCGCCACTTTGCTCGCTCAATTAGGATTGCCGCACGATGAATTTACTTTCAGCAAGAATATCCTAAATCCGGGTTCTCCTCATTTCGCATACTTTACCCGGCCGGATTATTTCGGAATGATTACTGCCGACAACCAATTGGTGTATAATCTGGACGCCAACACCGTGCAACTGGACGAAGGCACCGCCAAAGGAGCTAACCTGGAAAAAGGAAAAGCGTTCTTACAGAAGCTCTACGATGATCTTGCCAAACGCTAATTATTAAGAAATATGGAATATTTATAAGGTAATATAGGACATTTACTATTCTTTATTGTATATTTGCGACGTTAAAAATAGATCAATAAAGCCGGATGATACATAGCGAAATCGTGCAATTCCTTTCGGAGATAGATACAAATATCTTCTTATCTTTCAATGGTATACACTCCCCTTTCTGGGATTATTTCATGAGTTCCTTCACGGGTAAAATAATCTGGGTTCCCATGTATGCCACCATATTATATATATTATTAAGAAATTTCCACTGGAAGGTAGTCGTATGTTATGTGGCAGCTATCGCGCTCACGATAACCTTTGCCGACCAAATGTGCAGCAGTATCATCCGCCCGGTAGTGGCACGCCTGCGTCCCGCCAATCCGGACAACCCTATTGTGGATATGGTATATATCGTAAACGGGTATCGTGGAGGAAGTTATGGTTTCCCATCGTGCCATGCGGCCAATTCATTGGGTCTTGCCATGTTTGTAGTATTTCTGTTCCGTAAACGTTGGCTAAGTATTTTCATCGTAACTTGGGCAATTCTTAACTGCTATACACGTATATACTTGGGTGTACATTATCCCGGTGATTTACTCGTAGGAGGTATTATCGGAGGATTCGGCGGTTGGCTATTCTGTACTATCGCTCACAAAATAGCCATTTATTTGGAACCTTCCACCCGTACGAAGAGAAAAGATATAAAACAATGGCCAGTCACTATTTATGTAGGATTGCTGACAGTGCTCGGTATCATTATATATTCCATAATTAAAAGTTGGTAAGGTTCACCACAGATTACACAGATTCACACAGATTTCAAATGATAAAAAAGATATTCCATAAAAAGAATGAAGAGTAAGTGGAGTTATCAAACAAAATCTGAATATTAAAAATCACCCACGTTATAGATAGCTATAACGTGGGTGAAATTATTTATAAAGGGCTGTTATACAGCTCCATCAGCAATCTGTGTGAATCGGTGTAATCTGTGGTAGAATATCAAGCTTTCTTGATATAATCAACAATCCACTGTCCTACTTCTTTCGTTCCGTATTTAGCACCGTCAGCCACCTGAATTTCCGGTGTACGTACATTCTCATCCAAAGAAGCGTCTACTGCTTTACGAATCAGTGCACCCTCTTCTTTGCAATCGAAATACTCAAACAACATAGCTACGGAAAGAATTTGTGCCAACGGATTAGCAATATTCAATCCTTTAGCCTGCGGCCATGAACCGTGAATCGGTTCAAACACCGGAGTACTCTCGCCTGTGGAAGCAGAAGGAAGCAAGCCCATAGACCCACTGATTACAGAACCTTCGTCAGTCAGAATATCACCGAAAGTGTTTTCCGTTACCATCACATCGAAGAAAGCAGGTTCCTGAATCATCTTCATTGCAGCATTGTCCACAAACATATAATCTGTTGTCACTTCCGGATAGTTCGGAGCCATTTCCTGCGCAATCTGACGCCACAGACGGGAAGAAGCCAACACGTTTGCCTTATCTACCACCGTCAGGTGTTTTCTGCGCTTCATCGCATATTCAAAAGCCACTTTCAAGATACGTTCGATTTCCGGGCGAGTATAATAGTTGGTATCATACGCTTTGTCATTATCCTGATACTTTTCACCGAAATACATACCTCCGGTCAACTCACGGATACAGATAAAATCTGCGTTCTCTACCAGTTCCGCACGCAACGGAGATTTGTGAATCAGGCATTTGAATGTCTGCACCGGACGGATATTGGCAAAAAGTCCCAGTTTCTTACGCATCGCCAACAAACCTTGTTCCGGACGTACCTTAGCAGTAGGGTCGTTATCAAATTTCGGATCGCCTACGGCAGAGAATAAAACAGCATCCGCATCTTTACAAACCTGATAGGTTGCTTCCGGAAACGGATCGCCTACTTTATCAATCGCATCAGCTCCACAGATTGCATATTCGTAACTTACTTTGTGGCCAAACTTCTCGCAAACGGCACTCATCACATCTACACCTTGCACAGAGATCTCCGGTCCGATGCCGTCGCCTGCTAATACAGCAATTTTAAAATCCATAATCGTTTATTCTTCTATTTATATATTCTTATAAAAAACATTCTTTGGGCAAGTTATCTCTCACTTGCTCTTCTCGTATTCATCTTCGATGAGGTTCAACATCTTCATAGTAGCTTTGATGGCAGCTTCCGTCTGATCGGCATCAAGTCCGCGGGTACGGAACACCTGCTCGTCATAACTCCATGTGATTACTGTCTGCACAAATGCATCCGTACGCCCACCGGGAGGGATTGTCACTGCATAATTGGTCAGCATCGGGAATTTGCGTCCCAATGTCACCTTATATATCTTACGCAATGCACGAACAAAAGCATCATACTGGCCATCACCGCCTGAACTCTCTTCGTACTCTTTTCCGTTGATTTCTATCTTCAACGTAGCCATCGGTTTCAATCCATGAGCCAGATTCACAAAATAGCTCTTCAGTTTGACCTTCTCACCAATCGCTCCATGCTTCAACACATCAGAAACGATGTACGGCAAATCTTCCTGTGTCACCAATTCTTTCTTGTCGCCCAGTTCGATGATACGCTCCGTCACCTTGCGCATAGCATCTTCATCCAGCTCCAGTCCGAGGTCTTCGAGATTTTTGCGGATATTGGCTTTGCCACTTGTCTTGCCCAACGCATATTCACGTTTACGACCAAAGCGCTCGGGAAGCAAATCATTACAGTAAAGATTATTTTTGTTATCGCCGTCGGCATGCACACCTGCCACTTGCGTAAAGACATTCTCACCTACAATCGGTTTGTTGGCAGGTATCATAATACCCGAATAAGACTCCACTACCCGGCTGACATCATTCAAACGGCTCTCGTCGATATTGGTCGCCGCATTGAAATGATCTTTCAGGATGGCTTGCACACTTGCGAGGGGAGCATTTCCTGCTCGTTCGCCCAGTCCGTTGATGGTGGTATGCAGTCCTTTTACACCGCTTAATACAGCTGCAAGAACGTTGCTCACTGCCAAATCATAGTCATTGTGCGCATGGAAATCGAGATGAGTATTCGGATAACGTTTCTTCATTTTCCGCATATACTCTATCACTTGCAAGGGATTCAAGATACCCAGCGTGTCAGGCAACATATAACGCTTGACGCTTGTCTCTCTCAATCCATCCATCAACTGGAATACATATTCAGGAGAATCCTTGATACCGTTACTCCAATCTTCCAAATAAACATTGACGGTTATATCCTGTTCGTCGGCATAATGCACCACATTAATGATATCTGCCAGATGTTCTTCCGGTGTCTTTTTCAGTTGTTGCGTACAATGCTTCAGTGAACCTTTACAAAGGAGGTTAATCACACGGCAACCGGTACGCTGAATCCAATCGACAGAAGTATGCCCGTCAACAAAGCCGAGCACTTCCACTTTATGGAGCAGATTGCGACGGGCCGCCCAGTCGCAAATCATCTTCACGGCTTCAAACTCACCGTCCGACACACGCGCCGAAGCAACCTCCACCCGGTCTACCTTTAAATCTTCTAACAGCAAACGGGCGATCATTAGTTTCTCATGAGGCACGAAAGATACTCCGCTGGTTTGTTCACCATCACGGAGCGTTGTGTCCATGATTTCTATTTTCACGCCTTCTTTTCCCATTCTTCTATTTTATCTTTATTGCTTAACAAGAAATCGATATCGTCCAATCCGTTCATCAAACAAAGTTTCTTGTAAGCATTGATTTCAAAATGTTCACTTTTACCTGTCGCCTTGTTGGTGATGGTCTGTTCGGGAAGATTCACTTCCACTTCCATCTTCGGGTCTGCTTCTATCGAAGCAAACAATTCTTGCAGAAACTCCTCGGTTACAACCACCGGAAGCACAAAGTTGTTCAACTCATTATTCTTATGAATATCGGCAAAAAAACTGGATACCACCACACGGAAACCATAGCCGGCAATTGCCCAGGCTGCGTGTTCACGGCTGGAACCCGAACCGAAGTTCTTACCTGCCACCAATATCTGTCCGCTGTAAGTAGGATTGTTCAACACAAAATCCTTATTCAAAGAACCGTCTGCATTGTAACGCCAGTCACGAAAAAGGTTATCACCGAAGAATTTCTCTTCACGAGTGGTTGCTTTCAAGAAACGTGCCGGAATAATCTGGTCGGTATCTACGTTTTCCAAAGGAAGAGGTACACAAGTACTTGTGATTATATTAAATTTTGTCTTAGCCATCTTTTTATTTACGATTTAACGATTTACTATTTACGATTGAAATTACATCAGTTCTCTCGGATCGGTAATCACACCTGTCACCGCAGCAGCAGCAGCCACCAGAGGACTAGCTAACAAGGTGCGTGCACCAGGTCCCTGACGTCCTTCGAAGTTACGGTTGCTGGTAGATACCGAATATTTCCCGGCAGGAATCTTATCATCGTTCATTGCCAGACAAGCAGAACATCCCGGCTGACGAATAGCAAATCCGGCTTCCGTCAAAATCTTGTCGATTCCTTCCTTACGGATCTGTGCGTCTACCATCCATGAACCCGGAACCAGCCATGCAATTACATTTTCCGCTTTCTTGCGACCTTTCACGATGGAAGCAAATGCACGGAAATCTTCGATACGACCGTTTGTACAAGCGCCGAGGAATACATAATCAATCTTTTTGCCCAACAAAGATTCTCCCGGTTGAAATCCCATGTAGTCCATTGATTTCTTGAATGAAACCTGTGCAGCTTCGCTCATTCCTTCCATCGTAGGAATGTGCTGTGTGATGCCCATACCCATACCCGGATTCGTTCCGTAAGTAATCATCGGCTCAATATCAGCAGCTTCGAAACGAACTTCCTTGTCGAATACGGCATCGTCATCACTCTTCAATGTCTTCCAATATGCCAAAGCCTTGTCCCATGCTTCGCCTTGCGGAGCACTTTCACGTCCCTTGATATATTCAAAAGTCACTTCGTCCGGAGCAACCATACCACCACGTGCACCCATTTCGATAGAAAGGTTACAGAGGGTAAGACGTCCCTCCATTGTCAGATTGCGGATGGCCGAACCTGCATATTCTACGAAGTAACCGGTAGCACCGCTGGTAGTCATCTTAGACATCATATACAGAGCTACATCTTTTGCAGTCACCCCTTTACCCAGTTCACCGTCTACCGTAATACGCATTGTTTTCGGTCTTGATTGAAGAATACATTGCGAAGCCAACACCATTTCCACTTCACTTGTTCCGATACCGAAAGCGATTGCTCCCATCGCACCATGAGTAGAAGTGTGAGAGTCACCGCAGACAATCGTCATTCCCGGCAAAGTCAAACCACGTTCGGGACCTACCACATGGATAATTCCATTCTTCGGATGCATCATACCGTAGTGTGTCAAACCAAAATCCTTCGCATTCTTAGTCAATGTGTCGACCTGCGTTTTAGAAATCGGATCTTCAATCTCCTTATCCTGATCGTGTGTCGGTGTATTATGGTCGGGCATACAAAATACCTTTTCCGGACGCAACACTCCGATTCCACGTTCACGCAATCCGGCAAAAGCTTGCGGACTAGTCACTTCATGACAATATAAGCGATCAATATAAAGCTGTGTAGGACCATCTTCCACAGTAGTCACCACGTGGGCATCCCATATCTTATCAAATAATGTATTCATCTGTTTATTTACTATTTTACTAATTACTATTTACTATTTTAAATGCCGATACGACTGTCAGTCTCTTTTTTATGATTTGAATTTGTTAATACAGTCAATATAAGCTTCTACGGAAGCGGCAATAATATCTGTATTAGCTCCAAAACCATAATAAATCTGGTTATCGTATTCTACCTGCATGTGTACTTTACCTACATCATCACTTCCCTTGCTGATAGCCTGAATAGTAAACTCTTTCAAAGTCATGTGGCGTTCTACAATCTTCTTCAATGCCTTGATAGCTGCATCTACCGGACCGTTACCACTGGCACAAGCCTCAAACTTCTCACCGGCAATGTTCAATCCCAAACTAGCTACCGAACGAACGCCGACACCACTCGTCACCTGCAAATAATCCAGTTTGATGCGATGATTCTGGCTACGGTCTGCACCTGCCAATACTAAAATATCGTCATCATTAATATCTTTCTTCTTATCAGCCAACTTCAAGAACTCATCATATACCTTATCCAGCTTTTCCTGCTCCAAGTCAACTCCCAAAATAGAAAGACGATTTTTCAACGCGGCACGTCCGCTACGGGCTGTCAATACGATAGAGTTATCATCAATACCCACATCATGCGGATCAATAATCTCATACGTCTGTACATTCTTCAACACACCGTCCTGATGGATACCTGAAGAATGTGCGAAAGCATTACGTCCAACGATCGCTTTATTCGGCTGTACCGGCATATTCATCAGGCTGGATACCATGCGGCTGGTCGGATAAATCTTCTGTGTATTGATATTGGTCTGAATATCTATTTCGTGGTGACTCTTGATAATCATGGCGATTTCTTCGAGGGCAGTATTTCCTGCACGTTCGCCGATACCGTTGATGGTAACTTCCACCTGACGTGCGCCGTTCAAAACACCGGCTATCGTATTGGCAGTAGCCATACCCAAGTCGTTGTGACAGTGAGTAGAAAGTATGGCATTATCGATGCCGTCTACATGGTCGATCAGGTATTTTATCTTAGCACCATATTCTGAAGGCAAGCAATAACCCGTTGTATCAGGAATATTCACTACGGTAGCTCCCGCTTTGATAACGGCTTCCACCACACGTGCCAGATATTCATTATCCGTACGGCCTGCGTCTTCTGCATAAAACTCTACATCGTCCACAAAACGGCGGGCGTATTTCACGGCAGCTACCGCACGTTCGATAATCTCCTCACGATTCGAATTGAATTTATATTTAATGTGCGAATCAGAAGTACCGATACCGGTATGAATACGTTTATGTTTAGCAAATTTCAGTGCATCTACAGCAACATCAATATCTTTTTGAACTGCACGTGTCAAAGCACAGATAGTAGGCCAAGTCACCGCTTTTGAAATCTCAATCACTGAATTAAAATCTCCCGGGCTCGAAATGGGGAATCCGGCTTCAATCACGTCTACTCCCAACGCTTCCAATGCCTTTGCTACCTGAATCTTCTCTACTGTATTCAACTGGCATCCCGGAACCTGTTCACCATCTCTAAGAGTGGTATCAAAAATAAATAACCTATTGTCCATATTCAATGTATATTATATAATTATTAGCATTAAAAAAAGCCTTTCACACTTGGAAGTGAGAAAGGCTTTCGTATATTTTCATTTATACACATTTACGCGCAGCACTCACTTCCACTAACCTTTGATAGTAGAATAATAATACCGCATAGTAGAATATGTATAAACATCTGGTTCATTTCTTGTCTCTTTTATAGTTTGACGGTGCAAAGGTATGGATTATTTCTTTACCACCAAATAATACGTTACTTTTTTATCGAAAAAAATATCATTTCATAAGTTAAAGCCGATTTTTACCAAAAATGTATCACGAATACAGGTCTATATTTCACTAAAAGAAAAGAGGGAGCAGAATGTTTTTCAGCATTCTCTCCCTCTTCTTCTTTATTGTTCTAAATCAATAGATTACTTCTTATCGCAACATTCTTTCTTTTCTGCGCAATCAGCTTTTTTGTCGCAAGCAGTAGCACAAGAATCTTTAGCCTGGCAGCAAGAATCAGATTCAACAACAGCTTCTACAGTTTCTACGGTTGTTTCTTCACCTTCAGAAGCAGCGTTAGTAGTTTTGTTACCAGCACAAGACATCATTGCAAAAGAAAATGTTACTGCTACAGCAGCCAAAAATAATTTAGTTTTCATACCTTTCAAATTTGCTTTAAACGTTTAATAAAATAATTGTCGGTCGCAAATATAACACTTTTTTTGCAAAGTACCAAACAACAGAAAGCCCCTTGATTCGTTGCTGAATCAAGGGGCTTCTCTAAAAACGGCGGCTACCTACTCTCCCACTGTTACGCAGTACCATCGGCGTGACGAGGCTTAACTTCTCTGTTCGGAATG
>NZ_JAJKHN010000074.1:0-30960 GCF_020982715.1 Bacteroides sp. 1_1_30 | reverse complement strand
ATGGCATTGACCATTTTGAAGAATTATCAGGATGAAGACAAGAAGACTTCTGTCAATAGGAAAAGGAAGAAGGCTGGCTGGAGTGACGAGTATCTAACTAATTTGATAAACACCTTTATTAAAGCGTTTTAACTCATGCGTTTTCCCTGGTTGCTTAAGACTAATCTATAAACGCAAGTTCCGTTTATAAAAATGCAAGTTTTGTTTTTATAATCAAAAGCTTCATTTATAAAAACAGAACTTGCGTTTATAGTTTATAATAAGTTGATTGTAAGTTTGGTATTAAAAGAAAGGAAGTTTACCCTTAATGCGGAAGAACTTTGCTATTAATAGATTGGGAGGCAACTAGTGCTACTTTACACTCGTTCAGTTATCTATTGGAATAACTTCCTGCATATAAATAGCATCCAAGCTCCAAAGAGCAGCATCATTCGTGCTGATGCTCGTACATTCATCTAATGGGGACGGTACTTCCGGCGGAAGTATGGTAGTGATGCGGAAAGGCGGTGCAGGTGTATGTTCCAACCGGGTAAACAAATCTTTCCAGGCTTCTTCAGCCATTTGGGTATTACGCAAGTGATAAGCTGCGTAAGCCATCAGGCGGGAGACACGAAAACGGCTATGGCTAAGTTCCCATGCTTTCTTCTTGTAACGTGCAGCATGGTCAAGCCAGGCATCTTTCCATTCGGGTATATCAATCATACGCATCATTTCATTGGTTATCTCAAATCCGCCCATGATCGTCATTAAATGGTTGGTTGTTTCCAGTTTGGGGTCACATTCGGTTGTGATGATCCCTGTTGACGGATCAAATCCTAGAGCTTTGGGACCGGTAAAAAGGCGGTTAGGCAGAGCGGCAATGCTTTTCATTCCTGCTATTATTTTATCACGATAAGTTGTGTTACCTGTGCGCTCCCATTCTGTCATCCAATTACCGGCATAAGCCAGCCAGTCGGGACCGATACGCAAACGGGCGGGAGCGGTACAAGGATATTCGCTGCGAGGTTGGGCCAGGCGCATAGGGTCCAGTTCATAGAGTTTGTGGTCGGCATCCTTCACTTCAGTCATTAAATCACCGCAACGTTCGTCCGTAGTAAGGTAATAGTAGAAACGGTTCCAGGCGGCCTGGCTGATTCGCGCTTCTTTTGCTCCGCATCCCCAATGACTTACATTATGCCGACTGCCTAATCCGGCATTGGGACCGATATGATAGACATCCACTTCACCCGTATGACGCGTCATAGCTTCTGCCATACGCCAAATATCAATACGCCCGGTACGCAGGAAATTATACCATAGCCACATATTAGAAGCCAGTTCCGTATTGTCCCAGGCAAATCCTCCGACATCGTAACGCCAGGTATGACGAACGGGGTCATAAGCGTGCATCACATCACCATAATTCCAGAAACCGTACCATTTGTTTTGTTCGATTGCTTTCTGATAGAAGTCAATGTAAGCATCCAAGCGGTCTTCTACACGAGTACGGAATGGAGTAGTACGGTCAGGGAGACTCCATATCCCGAAAGCTTGGCGGGCATGAAGATAATTCGGGGTTGGCAGTAACAGACTAGGGCTAGAAAATTGTTTGGCATAATCAGCAAAAGCCTTTTTCCCGGTATATCCACTTTGTGGGATCAGTGTAAACGTAGTTGTACGGGCAATGCCGTATGGCGTATTCATGCCCTCCTGAACATCTTCATAGCTGGCATTCAGGTCATGAGCTATACGATCATAATGCCGCAAATCCATAGGTTCGGACTCCGGGCTCCACAACCAGGCGGTAAGGGTAGCTACCGGGGTTCGTGCGTCTGAAATTTCAATAGAAGAGGGATAAGACTGCCAAAAGTCATGCATACAAAGTCCTAATCCTCCGGTAATATCTCCAACAAAAGTATATCCATCGCTACGTGTGCCGGAAAAGGTTCCTATCCAGGGATTATCGTTATTGGCACGTTTACGAATGGAGAAAGCATCGGCAGTGAGTTGAGACAGACGGTAATCATTCCATGAAGCCCAGTTATCGAGCAGAGAGCGGTTCTTTTCATCGAAAGATTCATAAGGTGGAATACGTTTGCCTTCCATTTGCTGTTGTTGCAGGGAGGGTTCATCTGTTGACTTCTGTTGTGCATCTTTCTTTTCATTACTGTTTTTCTTATTATCTGTCTTATTTAAAGTGAGTATGCGACACCCTACCAATGGTTGTACCGGCTCGCTCCACACTCCTCCATCTGCACACGAGAAAGCAATATGACGATTATACAGAGCTTCACGCATAGGAACGTCGAAACGGATACCTAAACTACGAATGAAATCTTTCTTCTGATCTCCGTCATAGACGAAACTATGTACCATTTTGATCTGTTCACTGCAACCATAAAAGTAGAGACGTACCACAAAAGGAAGCCACTCACGGTTATTCCATTTGTTCATATCAGAGTTATTCGCATAGTTCCCTTCCTCTTCAGAGTGATTCGTATCAATCTCCTTATTCCTGTTCCGATGTATCCCTTCCAACTTTACAAGTGCCCGTACAGAGCCCAGACGTTCTATGGTTACTGATTTTATTTCTCCTATGTAACGAGTAAAAGATATTTGAGATGTATTTTCTTGAATCGGCTCGCTTTGAGTATTACAAATCAGACGCGCTTTCTCTCCTACTTTAGTTCCTTTATATAATAGACTATCAATCAGGAAATCTCCGCGTTGGGGAATAAATACGGAAATTACCCCTGTTTCAATTTGAATATTTTCAGGCGTTTCAGTGATTGCAATAGAAGCATCAGGCTGTTTATTGATAGTTTTTGCTTTCCGGGGGGCTTTTTCTAATGTCAGTCTTTCTGTTCCGGCAGGAATGACTCCGGCAACTCCGCTCCATTTCACGGAACCATCCGGCCAGTAAGCCAACGGCCAAGTATCTACCGGAATCTCTTGATTTCTATCTGTTTTTAGTCGCAATGAAGTTTCAGGAAATAGGTAGCCTTCATCAAAAGGAACTCCGAAGCTTACAGCTTTGTCTTGTTCAGGAGTATTGCCGATCCAATGTAAAGGAACAGTAGACGTTTGGGATGGCAAACATTCGTAGCGGAAGTTTGTAATACGGGTACGGGATAAGGTGGTGCGAAAGCCGAACCATCCTTCTGTCAGAGGTTCGGCATCGCGGAAGTCCACCAGTCTCTTGCCGTCTATGTAATAACTAACCCTATTATTTTCATTTGTTATCTTAATGTGATACCAGTGATTCGCTTTTAGCAAATGTTCGGTATCTGTATATTCTTTCAGTATGGCAGGACGTACCTTGGGATCTGTGATTCCTGCTTCATTGCCGTCATAACGACGGAAGCGTGTAGTAGAGTTATAGTTTCCACCATATCCCATGTAATAGAGTTGCAAAGAATAACAATTCAGAAAGATTCCGCTACGCCACTTCTCACGTTTCCATATATTATCAGGATGTTTGGGGTCCGAAGCCATCCAAAAGCAATTCAGGTCACTCAAGCGGTCTCCTTCTTTTTCTACAACTACACACGCATCATATTCAATGGTTACCCGTCCGCTCATCTTTTCTTTCCTCCATAAGGTAAGGCCTTTAGGAGACAGTATTTCAGCGGTATCACCCTGAAATGTCACTTTATAATCCGGAGATTCCGACTCTACCTTCCAATATTTATGAAACTGGCGGGCGTTGAGGCAGGAAACTTTATTGTTTTGTGCGTTTGTTCCCAAAGTGATGAAGAGGAACAAAAGGATAAAGAGTTTTTTCATATGTATATTTGCTATCTCACCTTACAAAGGTAGGGAGAGCCGTTCAATTAAGAAATAGAATATTATCCATATATATGGCGATTCGTTCAACTATGAAAAAAAGAACAACCCGACAGTTAGCCGGATTGTTCTTTTTCAACAAACTCATATCAAATAAGAGATTTCTTATTCAAAAACCTTTTTATTCTGCTTTTTTCAAAGTTTCAGCACCTACATAGTAACCTAAGTTAGTTCCCTGGTTATATCCCATATTCTGCATCGCTTGAGACATATCATAATTATGATCGGTCATCAAGTGAGGAAGACGGAATTCGGTAGGATGATTCGTGGAGAATATATAAATAGATTTCATGTCACTTGAACCCATTATTACTTCTTCACGATAGTCACCGAGAAAATCACCATAGTAACAAGGATTGTATTTGGTGCTATGGTTACCGTCATTGCTACCGTAAGTTCCAAAATATACCAAACGAGTCTTATTCGTCTTGTTTACATCAGGGTTCTCTTTATAGCTCACGACACAAGCACGGTCCAGCATTTCTCTTGTCGGCTGCCCGCTCCAATAAATGGCTACATTATACAAAACTCCACCACCAATACCTGTAGGATATGTACTGGATACCAATCCACTGCCACTACAACTGAATACCCCTTCCTGCAAAGAAGACCAGTACTCAAAATTCGGGCTATCCGGATCGATATCTGCCACAATACAACGACCGACATCAGTAGTCGAACCCGCTCCATGGCCGGTAATCAAGCCACCATCTCTTGCATCAATCACTTGACATCCATAACCGTGTCCTTGTCCATTATAATTGCCCGGTTCTTCAAATGAAGCAACAATTTGCAATCCTGAACGGTCTTTTATAAATTTGCCAACACATAAACAGTCACCATGACCGTTTCCGGTACACCACAATTCGCTTCCATCATCATCTATAGCCGCAGAACCATACAAGATTTCATCTTTTCCATCATCGTCCAAGTCCGCTACACGAAAACTATGCGAACACATGGACAACCATTTTGAAGAATGTTCGGCTGTATCAAACTTCCAACGGGTTTCCAGTTTATTCCCTTTCAAATCGAGTGCCCATACTTGCCAATTATGATAAATACCTCTACTGATGATCAGACTGGGGTTGCTTGTTCTCACTCCGGTCGCTTCGTCAGGTATACCATCCAGATAAGCCACCCCGATAAAGAAACGGTCCATGCGGTTTCCGTAATCATCTCCCCAATATTCACTCCAATATTTAGCACGCGACGCTTTTGAACCACTTCCACCACGAGGAATATTATCCACCCGGGTAATTTCACGTCCATCATATCCACGGCAAATAGAGATATATTCGGGACCTTCCATTATCAAACCGCAAATTGTATTAATACTTGCTCCCGAATACCAGCCCACAGCGTCAGTCTGACGAATTCGATAATCGTTCACATTACCATAAGCATCGGTAATGACCTTACCATCCCCAAACTTTGTACCTTCTGAAGAGCGGAAAGCTATTTCACATAAACCATCTCCATCAAAATCGTATAAAATATATGAAGTATAATGTGAACCGGAACGAATATTGATTCCCAAATCAATTTGCCACAAAAAAGTACCATCCATCTTATAAGCTTCCAACAAGGTCGAACCATTATTCCATCCCCCCTGGTTGGCACCATCATACGGTTCTCTCTTCACCACAATCTCCAATTCACCGTCACCGTCCAAGTCACCTAGCTGAATATCATCAGGAGAATATGTAATCGACGCATCGGGTACATTCATGTTTAATCTAATCTCATGATAAAACTTTTCTGCCATTTCAGAGGTAAAGGTATAATCGCAAAGCGTTTCAGCCTGATTGGCAAGAGTGACCCGGTATACATTCGTTTTTGATACATCAATATCCGCATCCACCCAAGAAGTAGTATTCGAAATAGGTTTCTCATTCAATTTCACTTCCGTCTCGCCGTCTACCGACTTATAAATATCAAAAGCAACATTAGACGGATCGGTCTTCAGTAATCTCCAGCTAATCAATGCGGATGATATGCCGGAAGAGTTATTGGCGTCAACATTTGGTGCCGGGTCGTAACTAACCCACATTGCACGGCTACCCGTTATAACTTCAGTAGGCAGAGGCGGCAACTCCTCTTCCGTCTGATTGCCATTGTTCACTTCAACGACGGGGTCATTATCCGAGCAGGCAACTATGGCCAGCAGACAAAACAGCCCCAGTATTATATAATGTTTCTTCATTTCTTTCGTTTTTTTATTCTATAAACATCCGTTCTATGCAAGAATATCCTATCACTATTCATCAGCATTCCGGTTGTGGGTTACCACCCCGGATTCTGCTCCAAATTAGGATTCTTAGATTTTTCACTCTGCGGAATCGGGAAGAAATACATCTTATCATCCCAACTTCTTTCTTTTACCTTACGTTCATACGTATAAGTATCATCCCCATTCTTCGTAATTTTCATTTCAACAATGTTCTTGAAATGTTTGTCCCCCTCCTTCCAACGACGTACATCCCAAAAACGATGTCCTTCAAAAGCCAATTCTACCATACGTTCATTCTGATATTTCTTCCAGAAAGCATCATTGGTCATCCCTTGAGGGAATCCGGGCATTCCGGCACGTGTACGAACTACTTTGATAGCATCTACAGCCGAAGTTGTAAATTCACTGTCCGTTGCATACGGACTACCCAGATACTTATATACAGCTTCCGCATAATTCAAATAGAACTCTCCAAAACGGAACGTAATCCATGAATGATAGGTCTTTGAAGCTGTACCGGCACGCAAGTCTACTGCCGTCTGACAATACTTCTTCAGATAATAACCTGTCGGAGTTCCGCCACTCAAAGGTTCCGCATTTAATCCGCCCTGATAGGTTTGCAGAGGAACAGTATTCCAGTTAGGCCACTTTTCGTCTCCATTTTTGGCAATAGTCAAATAGAAACGAGGGTCGCGGTTGGTATAATAAGGATTAGTAGGATCGTAGTTATCCAACTCGTCCGGGCGCAACCCTGTATCCTTCATCTCATACGCATCCACCAGTGTCTGTGTGGGACAGTTTCCACCTTTACAATTTTCCAACCCTACCGGGAAGTTATATCCCTCAAAAGAATTAGTGGTAGTAGTGGCACGACGGAGAAAAATCAATTCACTAGTAGCGTCATTGTAATTATCCTTACTCCAAAGTGATGAATAATCCTCCACTAAGAGTTTTGCCTTTTCAGCAAATCCATTACTGTCATCTAAAATTTCCTTATTGGCTTTAGCTGCACGATACCACAGCTCTTTATTATCAGTCGGGTTAAACAAAGGACTTGCCGCATATAACGCAGCACGAGCTTTCAAGGCCAATACCGTTTTACGGTTGGCACGTCCTGTTTCCGCCGGACTACTAGGCAATGCCATATCTCCCAGTTTACTGTAATCGACAATAATCTTATCCTTTATATCATCACATTCGGCTATGATATAATCAAAAATCTCCTGTGCCGGCCTGCGCGACAATGTATTCGATTCTTCGGCTGTTAATATATGGTCGCTAAACGGCACATCTCCATATTGCCGTACCAAGTTAAAGTAGAAATATGCACGAAGGAAACGCACCTCATACTGGTAATTGGTATAACGAAACATTTGTTGTGCATAATCACTGTTCAAAGCCAACTCAGGAAATGTCAGTCCGGTAAACTTCTCCAGATATAAATTACAATTGGCTATCCCTTCATAACAGGACGTCCACATACTACTTTTAGCATTTGACGGACTCCAAGAACCATTGTAAAAGTCTTCAATCTGATTTCCCGAATAAGCATATTCAGCCTCATCAGTAGCAGAACCAAGGATTGCCCCGCTATAGTTTCCAAAGTCCACATCCATGGACAAATAGATATTTGTTATCAGCCCTCCCACATTACCGAAGTTGAGCTTCACAAAATCCTCATCATAATTATTGTACTCATGATATTCCATCTTATCTGAGCAGGAACCGAGTGCGGCTACACACATCATTCCGTAGATAATGTTTTTCAGTTTCATTCTTTCGCTTTGTTTTTATGATTAAAAACCAATCGTAACACCGACTACTACACTCTTATTCAGCGGAGTCGCTACACCATAACATTCCGGATCTGTCACATCAATATGATCTGAACAGAACAAGTCTGTTCCTCTGACATATAACTTGGCACTCCCCAATATCTTAGTCTTCTTCATCCATTCTTCCGGAAATCTGTAATACACCTCCGCGTTACGTAACTTCAAGAATGACCGGTCCGCCAACCAAACTGTATTAGCCTGATAGTTATTGGCATTACTCTGTGAACTCAAACGAGGATATTTGGCATTTTGATTTTCCGGTGTCCAACGATTCTCATAATAATGAGTAGAAAGTGTCGTATTATTTATCAACGGCCAAAACATACTCTTCGTATTCAAGACAGCAGAATAGTTACCTGTTCCCTGAAACATTACATCTACTCCAATCCCTTTCCATTCGGCTCCCAAATGGAAAGAATAATAAATTTCCGGAGCCGTCGTACTATAACCGATAGCTGTTTTATCATTGGCATCAATGATTCCGTCTCCATTCACATCTTTATATTTTATGTCTCCCGGCACTACCGTACTAAAGTTTTGCGGAAGGCTGTTTGCTATATCTTCTTTATCTTTGAAGAAACCTTCAGCTACCATTCCATATACTTGTCCCAACCGATTTCCTGTTTGCACAAGATTCTTATACAAACGCGGTTCTTCCAGTTGTTCCTTAATTTCATTCTTATTCCAAGCAAAATTACCGCCAAGGTTGAACACTACATCTCCTAACCGTTTCGTATAGTTAAGTCCTAGTTCCACGCCATAGCTATCAACGATTCCGGCATTCTCGAACGGAGCATCTACGCCCAACACATCGGTATATTTTCCTTCGGAAGAGACCCAAATATCTTTTCTCCGTTGATAATAGCCTTCTGCCGTCACATTCAATCCATTGAACAACATAGCATCAACACCAACATTATATTTATACGCTTTCTCATGTGTCGAATTAGCAGTTGCCAAGCGACCGATAATAGTACTTCCGAATTCAGAGTCGTAACTACTGTTAAACTTATATTGCGTACCGGTAGTCGTATAAATCTGGTCCCAATAGTCATATACGGTAGTACTTCCGTCTTTAGGCAGATAATCAACATTGATCACTCCAAACGAAGCGCGCAATTTCAAGAAGTTCACCCAAGACACATCTTTCAACCATTTTTCTTCCGAAAGTACCCAAGCAGCAGAAATGGTAGGAGAAAAAGCCCATTTATGTCCCGGTGCCAATAAACTGGAAGCCGAGCCAACCAATGCCAGATCCAAATAATAGCGATTAGAGAAACCTACATGATTATACCAAGAAACATTTTGCCGATAAATAGTAGTGTTCAGACCGTATGAATCACGATATTCATAATCCCATTTCAATTGAGAATACACATCCCACTTTTGGAATGAACGATTATAATCTACACTACCTGCAAAATTAAATTGACGCGCCCAATTGTCAATACCCGCACCCGAACCCATTTCACTGGATTCGCCACCTGAAATGGCAGTATAAAACGGCCCGTTAGTTGTCCAGCTTGTTGCATAACCGGCATACGTATAAGTCTTGCTATGGTCTTCTAAAATATTGGAATAGTTATCATAAGCTAAACGAAAATTAGCTCCCAATCCTTTCAGCAAACCAGACAAATCTTGTGATAAGGTAAGGTCGGTAAACAAACTGCGAGAGTGTCCTTTAGAATAAGCAGCTCCCTGCGATTGTGCGACAGGATTCGACGTGCCCGCCCAAGTGGTACTTCCTCCCCAACTGCCATCTTCCGTACGAACCGGAAAAGCTGCAGAAGGAATCGAATAAATCATATCCCATAAGTTAACCGAAGCCCCCGGAATCCGAGATTCGGATAATGTTCCGAGAAGATTTAACTTCAATTTGGTAGTGCCCGTTAAATCAATATCCAGATTTGTACGCAAATTAGCACGTGAATACATATTCTGTGTAGAATATCCGTCATTTGCATTCGGGGTCTTGATAAACCCTTTGTCTGTTAATAAATTCGCCATAGTATAGTAGCGGAACTTTGTTCCTCCTCCACGGAATTCGATCGTGTATTTATTAGAAACTCCTCTGTCTTTAAAGGTTTCATCAATCCAGTTCACATTAGGATAGAGATAAGGGTACATACGGGAAGCTCCTCCACTGCCTACTCCATTACGGAAAGCGTCGACTTCTTCCGGAGTATATCGAGCTCCCAAACCTTCATATCCACGCGCTTCATTCACAGCAGAAGCATACGTAGCCGCATCTACAAATTCCGGACGTCGAGACTGAGTGTTAATGATGTGATCATACGTAAACGTTATCTCTTTTGTTTTGTACTTACCACGCTTCGTCGTAATCAAGATCGCACCGTTCACTCCTTTGTATCCGTACAATGCCACAGCCGCAGCATCTTTCAGGACGGAAACGGATTCTACTTCTTCCGGACTCACCAAGCTCATGTCTCGTTCCAAACCGTCAACCAGCACAAGCGGTGTACTACTTGACAAGCTCTGCAAACCACGTACATAAAAGGTAGGATCTGCCATTAAACCTGTACTAGCTGCATTCTGCAAAGTAGTAAGACCCAATCCATATCCATATAAAGAATTGGATATATTCCGGGAAGACCGCTTATTAAACTCTTCATTATAGGTGGTAGAAACAGCTGCTGTTGATTCATGACGATTGAATGTCCGGTTAGCTCCCACATCAATAGTCTGAGCTGCATATCCCATCACAATAGTCATCGGACCATCAGCCTTTACCACAACTGTGGTAGAGCCTTTGTCGGCAGAAAAGACACTCAAGCGTTGTCCCTTCTCGACCGCAATCTCAAATTTACCATCTTTATCAGTTTCAACCCGGGTCTCCACTGCGCCACCTTCCACATTAACGGACGCTCCATAGACTGGGTTTCCCGATTTATCAACAACAATACCTATAATGTTGTTGTCTGTATTCTGCGCTCTGACCGGAATGCTCAAACAAACTAGTAAAGCCAGTATCAGAATCTTATTTTTTCTCATATAAATCAATATTCAAGTATTGTTTTAATCTGTTTCGTTGTCTCACATTACCAACCCGGATTCTGAATCAATCCATACCCTTTGTTAATTTCCGTTTGCGGGAATGGAGAAAGATACCATTTGGAATCAAATCCGTATGTCCACCAACGACGAACCGGTTTAGATAATTCAAACCTTTCATATTCAAATCGAGTAGGTTGCAATGCTCCTTTGTTCTTATCTCCTTCATTCCATTTTGTATTACCTGTCATGCGATTACCGGCATCATCCAAACGATAGGCAAGTAATCCATGCAGACGTTTCTCGAAACGATCGGCACGTTTGTAACGGACAAGATCAAAGTAACGGCTATCTTCAAGCCCCAATTCCCGAACACGTTCACACAGCAATTCTTCCAATAAGGCAGCTTTGTCAGAAAGTAAATTCTTATCTGTAACACACTCCGCCAAATCTTTCTTCAATCCCACGCGGGCACGTACTATATTCATTTGGTTAATAGCCCCCCGGTGATCGTTCTTAGCTTGAAGCAAAGCCTCCGCATAAGTCAAATAAATATCAGACAAGCGAAGATAAACCCACTGCGTATACTGACGTTGGTACTCAGTTCCCAAATAATATTTCATATTTTTATAACCGGTCGCATAGTTACCAGATTCAAGTGCCGCATTTTGTCCTTCATCGTATCCTCCTACCCACAATTCATAAGGTAAACCGGACATCGTTCCGGCACTCCAGTCTAACATCTTCGGTAGTCCATTCACCATGCAATGCTCATACAGACGAGGGTCACGAGTTAATACGATTTCCGACAATAGTTGTTCTCCATTTTTAAATGTTCCGGTCAAGAACATTTCATCCAACTTACCTTCTGTTTCCGCCTTTTTCCAGTCAAACGGAGTGCCGTCGGCCCATGGGAACATCTCCACATATTCCTGTGTAGGCGGATATTCAGTACGGCAAAGTGACGGAACAGCCCAAGAATGCCACATATAAGAACTTGAGTTGAAAGCGTCCGACATATTCGTGCGAACAGAATGTAAGACTTCCTTGCTGTTCTGACGAATATACCCCATACGATATGCCTGACGATACTGTTCCGGTGTTTCTTCCGAAGCCTTATTCAGGCTATACCCGCCTTGACTCTCCAGCTCTTTAAAGAATGCTTCACAAGCCTTCAAACAGTTATCCCAAAGTTCCGCATGATAGCCGCCGTACCATACCAGACGTTGCTGTTCAGCCTCTGAGTTTCCTCCTGCATATCCGTTGACATCGTTAAACAACGGAGAAGCGGCAAATTGCCAGATTTTGCATTTCAATGCCATCGCACCAGCCTTTGTCCAGTGTCCGGCCTTGCTAGCAAGATCGGCATCAGCATAAGCCCACACCAACCCGCCGGAATTGATAGCATCATCCAACATCTTTATCATGTAGTTAACAGTCTCCTCTACCGTAGCACGGGGGATTTCATAACCTGACTCCGTACCGGTGAATGAAGCATATAACAATGGAAGACCTCCATAATGACGGAACATATCAAAATAGCGTGCTGCAATCAAGCATTTAGCTTCTGCCACCAACTGAGTTTTTTCAGCATTATCCATACCCGGCACTCTATCTATATTTTCCATTAACAACCAACACCAACGCACTACTTCCCATACCATTTCCCGTGTATATGGGAAAATATCCTCGTTTCTACCATAATTAGCATTGTGAATTCCCATATAATACTGTTTATACACACCAGCATCGCTAAAATAAAGTGACCAGCAATCTGTTAGTGCATCTTTCTTTCCTAAATAAGGGCTGGAAGAATCTGGAATATTACCATTACTGTCTGTATTATAAGGTAATCCATAATACTGCCTACTATAACAGGTATTCAAAAATTGGCGCGTATATTCAGCGCTATTGAATACTGTATCAATAGTTGCATTTCCGCCCGGTGCCTTATCTAGAAAAGAGTTTCCGAATTTAATTTCGTCCACACATGAAGTGGAAACCAGACTAATTACCGCTCCCATCATCGCACCGATAAACCATTTATTTTGTAATTTCATTGTATCTTTCCTTTATCAATTTTAGAATCCTAATTTCAAGCTCAACGTATAAGTCTTGGACAATGGATAAGAAGGTGCATTAGTAGCTCTTGCTTCCGGATCACCCCACAAATAAGGAGTTATAGTCCACAGATTATATCCCGCAAAGGCCAACTGACATGTATTCAGTCCAAGTTTCTTCATCAATGGGAAATGAAAATTGTATGCTACCTGAAGGGTCTTTAAGCGCAAATATTTTGCATCCTTCTCATACAAAGTAGAAGTAGCATAGTTGTTCGTTGAATTTTCAATGGTAGCCCTCGGATACTCCGAAGATTGTGACGGATTTTCCGGTGTCCATGTATGGTCTAAATGGTATGCCAACAATCCTCCCTGCTCACTATTGGAAGATGAATAAAACGGTTGACGAAATACATCCGAAATCATACGACTTACATTCCAGGCCCCTGTCCATTGAGTACTTATTTCCAGATTCTTCCAACTGAATCCTAAATTAATACCTAGCATATATTCAGGATCGTCTGTAAAGCCATAGTCATAACTTGCATCATTTGCATCAATCTTACGGTCACCATTCAAGTCTACATATACTGCATCTCCATTTTGAAGAATACTCTCGTGAGTGGGGAACGGACGATTAAATGTCTGCTCATATAGCGCAGGTGTATCCTCATCATAGAAGCGCCAGAAAACATATTGACTACGCGAACCAATACGGTGTCCCTTCTGATATTGATATAAATTATTCTGCGGGGCTTCCTTCTTTTCAAGAATCTCATTCTGATTATAAGAAAGGTTAATACCCGCCCAATAACGGAAATTATCGCCAATCTTATCGTTCCATTTTAAAGAAAGTTCCCAGCCCCAACTGTCTACACTTCCTAAATTTGAATAGGGAGTAATGAACCCTAACATTCCCGGAGCTGTACCATCACGCAAAAGGATGTCATTACGACGTTCTTTATAATATTCAAAGGTTGTTTTCAGACGGTCATCAAGGAAGTTAATATCAACACCATAGTTCCGTTTCAGAGCTTTTTCCCATGTCACAGCAGCATTATTCTTAGCTACCTCACGTGCCCCTAGACTAACAGTACCATTATCTGTACCGAATCCATATCCCCAAGCGTTAGTCGCTCCTCCACTTGCTGTTACACGATTCGCCAAATCACCTAAACCGACATTATATGGATCAGCCATATACATAAATCGCGATCCCCCAATATTATCGTTACCTACTAAACCGACACTGGCACGTAATTTCAAAAAGCTAACTACCGACTTCAAAGGACGGAAAAACTTCTCTTCACTCATCACCCAACCTATAGAACCAGCCGGGAAATAAGAAAAGCGCAAATCGGACGCAAAGTTTTCCGAACCGTTATAACCCACATTAAACTCTGCCATATAGCGACTCTTCCAATCATAAGTGACACGTCCGACTAATCCGACATATCCATGAGGAATGTCCGAATATACTTTCGGATAATATTCTTTCTGTTGATTATATAAGAATAAAGCTGTTACTGTATGATCACCAAAAGTACGATTATAATTAAAGCTAGCTTCCATATACCAATTACGCGCTTTACCTGTAGTATACGAATACTTCACATCCGTATTCTCTCCAAACTTACGATAAGCAATACTACCGTCATCCATCAATACAGGGGTGTATGTAGCTACAGACCCACCAGAACCGACTTTATTAACTGTAAATGAGCTGTTATAAGATCCCTTCACTTTAAAAGAAAGTCCCTTAGTCAAGAAGTCCATTTTTTGGTCTAAAATCACATCCACATTCAGCGAATTGTTACTGGTCTGGCTGAATCCATTTCCATAATATCCCATACCTGTACCTCCAGTAAATGGTAATTTCAGCCCGTCCGAATAAGTCTCATCGCTCGAATTTACTAATTTTCCGTCTATGATTCCCGGACTGGAGAAAGGAGTAGCATAATACATATTTTTAATCAATCCGGAAGATCCCTGACTCGTACGCGGTTGATCTGAATTATTCACATTACCACTAATATTGAATGACAAAGTAGTCGTTTTAGTGACATCCATATCCAAGTTTGTACGATAGTTAAACCGACGGTACTGATAGCTTAAATTATAAGGAAGATCAAACTCACTAAAAAGTCCTCCTTGCGTATAAGCACCTGCAGAGATGAAATAACGTACTTTATCTGTTCCTCCCGAGATGTTCAGATTATGCTGGCTCTGAAGCGTAGAGCTTTTCATAATATAGTCAGCCCATTGTATATTTGGGAAACGAATAGGATCGGAACCATCTGCAAATTTTTGAATCACTCCATCACTAAATAAGGCAGATTTGCCATCACCGGACATCATTTGATTATGAAAACGGGCATAGTCATAGGAACTTGCCTGTTCTACCATTTTTGTAGGCATCAATACAGAAGCAGAAGTAGTAAACGAAATTTTCGCCTTTCCTTCCTTTCCTCGTTTAGTTGTAATCAAAATGACCCCGTTTGCTCCACGAATACCAAATACGGCTGTTGCCGAAGCATCTTTCAAGATAGAAATGGATTCAATTTCATTCGGGTCGATATCACTCATACTTTCACGATCCACACCGTCTACCTGAATTAACGGTGAAGAATTTTCCCAAGTAGCTTTACCACGAATAAAAATTTCAGCGGCATCCGCTCCCGGCTCACCGGAATATTGTACGGTAGTCAAACCTGTCATCTGCCCTCCTAATACATTGGAAACCGAACCTACAGATACACGGGTCAATTCTTCTCCCTTCACACTGGCGATAGCTCCTGTCATAGTCACTTTCTTCTGCGTGCCATAAGCTACAATCTCCACCTCTTCAAGAGCAGTCACATCCTCTACCAGGATGATTTTCATATCATTTTTTGCTACAACTGTTTTATCAGTATAACCTATAAAAGATACTTTCAGTTTAGTACCGGGACGTACATTTATTCTAAATACACCGTCAATGTCGGTAATTGTACCGTTAGATGTTCCTTCCGCAAGTACACTTGCTCCAATTATCGGTTCGCCTTGGCTATCTACTACTGTTCCTTTTATAGTACTTTGCTGCTGTACAACTTCGATGGCTGCCGAAGCTGTTTGCAATCCCCATGCAGGTGCAAAAGTTGCTATAGTGAAAAACAGAGCGACAGGTAAGGTTGTCCCCTTTATAAAGTTTTTCTTATTCATATATGTATATGTTCATGATATAAGTATAGTTGACGGACTTTATATACCGTCATGTTTATTTTAGAATGCGAGCATCATACGGAAATAGCCGGCGCATGAAGCACGTTCACAAGTGACGTGAAAGCTTCCATTTCCCATGCTATGTGTCCATTGATTGACTGCAGAACGCTGTGTACTACTCCAATAGTGCCCAGCAGCCTTGTTATTTACAGGTAGATCAGAAGTAACCATCTTATCACCATTTACTTTCTGAAGACTACTATTAATACCACTCATATTCTTGGCAACCTGATCCCAGCACATCACAGAAGGTAGATACCAAGGAGTTACACCAGAAGGAACGGCTTCTGCTTTACGATAAGCCATGATATAGTCATAAACATAATCACAAGTAGATGTACTACCCATTCCTTCGTAACACATAGTAAGTATTTTTGTGTTATTATACCCCATCAATGCGGGAAAAACCTTTGATGCATCATTTTTGTTAACATCCCTCTCGGTGTTACAACCTACAAACTTATCCTTCCAATCTTCATCTGAATTAAACCAATCTGAGTAATAACCAGCCTTACTAGAATGAAACATTTGCAAGGCAATATCGTTTTGTTCATCATCTTTTACCAATGAGTTCTTTGTAGATAATACTATCCCATGCGTACAAGCGGGGAAGTCACGACGCAAAGCATCAATCTCTGCAGAATAAAGTTCGGGATGTGTTACACTGGGCTGTGAATTACCCACATAACAAACAATACCAATCACATTCTCCGGCACCGCCTCCGCATCTACAGAAACTATTTTTCCGTCCGCACAAAAATAATCCCCTACCTGCAAAGTATGGTTAATCTTACTCTTATCTTCGATGGTATACATCTTCGCTGTTCCTCCTTCCAAGGTACCTTTAGCTTCATATTCCATTTCACTTACCCCTGTATAAGTACCCTTTATGGAGAATTCCTTATTCGGGTTAACCAAAAAGCGGTATGTATCCGTACTTTCCTGATAATAAGGAGTTGCTTGAGTATTGTTCACTGTAAACGAACCGGCAGCCAAAGGTAACAGATAATCATCTATACCGCCATTTGTAAAGCTATAGGTCAAATTAGGCATCTTTACTACCGCAAGAGCCATCCGATGTTGCATAGTAAAAGCGATCTGCCCTTTCAAACGATCCCCCTGAACACTACCCGTACTGGTCATCAAATCATATTGTGTATAATTTCCTTCATTTTGTTCACTGCCTATTTTCCAATTGTTGACGTATGTTTCAAAAGGATCCACCTTCGTCGGATCAAAAGTCACATTCGCATTATACGGATAGTATGCATAAAAAGTCATCCGCTGAAATTGTGAACCTTTGTATTCAATAGGATCCCCTCCATCAGTCAATTCCCAATAGCCATCTGTCAGTGTGAATTTCCGATTCTTGATATCCTCTACCACCGTTTCTCCTCTTACCGCAAATATACCGATAGCATCTCCGTTAGAAAATCGGGTAGTATATCCATTCTCTGTAGCACGTGTCTTACCACTTTCGTCCATAAATCCTTCATCAGACACACTAATCTGAAATCCCTGCAAAGAATCCGGGGTTTCTCCGGTCAGTTCTTCATTTTGCGAGCAAGACGCAACTACGGCTGCGCCAGCCAGAAAAAGCATTGATATATAATTATATATTTTCATAAATCTCATGTTTATATTTTTAGCATTTTTATCTATATTAGATTGGTAAACAGATCACTTCACAACAGGCTGTGGAGTTACGGTTTCTTCTGTAATATTCCAACTAGGATTGGTTATCTCTGTTCCAGTTTCAGCTATACTCGGGTCGGATGTTATAGGATCGTGGTTTTCATCCTCCCATCCTATTATTTGCGTTTGTTCTGTAATCGTCAACACATAATTATTGTCCTCGTATTTATTTGTCTTGATGATGTAATTATAAGAAAATCCTGATTTCAGTTCTGTCAAGTTAGCAAACTCGGCTTCATAAAGATAACCGTTCATTCTAGCTTGGATAGTTACTTTGCCTTGCACCTTCTGTGGCAGTAAAATAGCTTGTACTGTATAATTATCCTGCTCTCCTATTTTATCCCAATATATATCATCTTCGTCCGTAACAGGGTCTTCACTGACTGTTGTCTCCCCTGTTTTAGGATTAAATGTACCATTATTCTTAAGCCCAATAAGATAGCAAGTTATATCTGCTAAGTCCACACCTTCGCCAGCTTGAAACTCCAATCTAATACGACTCATCACATGATTGAATGCTAATGTCACGTTCGGGGTTTGTGATGTAGCCTTCCCTTTGGCAAAAAGAAAATCTATCTTCGCACGTTCTTCTGCTGTAGCTTGATTGTCACTGGCTGTAGTCACTTCCAATACAGGTTGTTCTTCACCTGATGTACCAGAAAATGGAGCGTATGCCACTACATCATACTCTCCGGAACCTAATACCCAAATCTCTTCTGCATTTCCTCCTTTTGCTGCAAAAAGACCATTGCCCTTGTATTTGTAATGAATATTCACTTGTTCCGTACCACAAGTGATTCCTACCGAGTCTTCTGCCTCCCAGTTTGTTTCCGTAGCTCTTGTAACAAGATTGCTAGCCTCATGATTGTTTATTACTGCACTAAAAGAAACTTTCGCTCCCGTATCACCGGTAAACTGAATATCAGTTTCTTTAATATCGTTGCTACATCCTGCTAAAAGTAGTAAGGCAACAGCAGTTGTGACATAGTTTTTTTTCATACCATGTTTTTTAAAGTTAAACATATTTTTGTTGATTAGTAAAATCGTCGTAAAGTAAAAAAGACAATGGCTGCATTCTTTTCCAACCAGCAATTGAAATAAATGAAGCATTTTTTTTGTTGTTTTCCATATCTATTAGGTACATCTGTTAAGTTAAACAAAAGTTAGATTCTCTTTTTAGCATAACCACCTGTGAATCAAACGACTACATATAGACAGCAATCAATTGAGGATAGGATTTGAACAATTAGTACCATTAATATCTTTTTTGCCTATTATGAGTTATCCGGCATGCGAATCTTTCTTCGTTCCACTATAGTTATCTTTGCGTTTGACTATAGTTATCCGCAAGGGTAACTATAGTGTACTTTGCGGATAACTATAGTGGAACGAAAAAAAGATAGCGATCGGAATGAAATCGATTAGTAAAAGAAGGAAATAAAAATAGCAGTGAAAAACTATCTATACTATAGCAATTGGTCAAGTACGGCACGGAACACCTTATCGGCATGTTCTTGCATAATCTTAATATAATTAAAGATAGGACGGTTATTTTTCATACTGTGTCCGATACAGTATTCTATTTTTTCAATTTGAATGCCTAAATCATATCCGTGTTGTGCAAATGTCTTTCGGGCGGAATAGTAAGTAACCTTTTTCTTTACCCCTGAAAGTTCTGTTACCTTATTTATATGTCGGAAGACTAAACTATATATTTGTTTATAAGATGAATATTTACCAAATTGCAAATGCCCATTTCTCGACATATATTTATCTATAAGCACTTTTGCTTCAGGCTGCAAAGTAAATACAATTTCATTTTCTCCCTTCTTGCTATTGCGTGTTTTGTGACGCACATAACGCATATCGTTCTTATTTTTAAAATCATATGCTAATAAATCTCTCAGGTTGATACCGCCTAAATAATAGGTAAGCATAAAAATATCTCTCACCATGGATAAAGAAGACTTTAAAAGCCGGACATCACGTATTCTCTTCAGTTCATCTATTGACAAATCAAGTTCCCGCACATTACTTGTCGGCATCTTAAAGAGGACAAAAGGATGAATGGAGTAAGATACATAATTCATCTTACCGGCATAATTTACTATCACCTTTATTAAAGTCAGATATATTCTGATAGTTGTATCTGCCAGATTCTCCTCGTGAAGAACTTTGGCAAATCCTTGGATATGTATAGGTGTCAATTGAATTAAAGGAAAATCCCCTTTCATATATTTGACTAATCTTTCGGAAGCTATCTTATAAAGTTTATAAGATTTCTCCCGCTCTTCTCCTTTCATGAAATTCATGTATTCTTTTGCAACAGCTTGAAAGGTTATACCTTTTTTCTTTTGTTCATAAGTAATTATACGTATAAGTTCGGTACATGAAATTGCTGGTAAATAGCTGATCGATGTAACAATTTCTTCATACTCATTGATTAGTTTCCGAAGACAGGCATTCATATTCGCTGCATTCTCATGCCTTACTACTCGACCATTTTTTAGTTGATTGGCAGAATCCAAAGTAAATTGGGTAGATATATATCTGGTTTGAGAATGATGTGCTACGGCTATCCTTATTCGATGTCTGCCATTTGATAATTTTTTAGTTGGAACAACTACAATTGAAAAATTCGCCATATCATTTTTAGGTTTATAAATTACTATTTTCCATACAATAAAATAGAAACAAAAAGGTTCATAGTCATTAGGTACTAATCGAAAATCGCTCCTACAGCATGGAATATCGTGCAAAAGACGGTATTTTCCATGCATTTGTACGATTCTGCATTGCTATATCTTGATTAAGTCGTTATGTTTGCAACACTTTTTCACAGGTAGAGTGTGAAAAATTACTTTTAAAAAGAGAATCTAACTTTTGTTTAACTTTATAATAAATATGCTATGTAAATATAGAAATATCACACAATATATTATACTACTAAACCTCTATAAAGTACTACGTTACAGGAATATCCATATAAAAAGAAACAAAGAGTCTTCATTAGAGGATAAAAAGATAAATCAACAATAAAGGATCTATAAACCAATATTTATAACTTAATAATTAAAGTATGAAAAGCAACAAAAAAGGTAATCACCTGTATGCCTATAAGGATACTATCCGACGGCTATTTCTTCTCACTTTGTTCTCCTTTTTAATAGTAGAATCCTATGCCCAAAACAAAACGATTTCGGGTACGGTTACAGATTTTACCGGAGAACCGGTTATTGGTGCCAGTGTGTTGGTTAATGGTACTACTAATGGTACAATTACTGATTTAAATGGCAAGTTTTCTCTTTCCAATGTACCAACCAAAGGTACAATCACTATCACTTATATAGGATACAAAAAGCAAGAAGTATCCGTAGCAGGAAATACTAACTTCAAGATAACTCTTCAAGAAGATACTGAAACGCTGGATGAAGTAGTAGTTGTGGGCTACGGTGTACAGAAGAAAAGCGATGTAACTGGCGCTATGGCCCGCGTAGGAGAAAAAGAATTAAAAGCAATGCCTGTAAGAAATGCATTGGAAGGAATGCAGGGCAAAACAGCAGGTGTGGATATTACATCTAGCCAACGTCCCGGAGAAGTCGGTAACATTAACATTCGTGGGCAACGCTCTATTAATGCAGAACAAGGACCACTGTATGTCGTAGATGGTATGGTAATTCAAAATGGAGGTATTGAAAACATCAATCCTTCCGACATTGAAGCTATTGACATTTTGAAAGATGCTTCGGCCACAGCCATTTATGGTTCACGTGGTGCCAATGGTGTAATTCTCGTAACTACCAAGAAAGGCAAAGAGGGAAAAGTAACCCTGAACTATTCAGGTACTGTTACTTTTGAAACATTACATGATGTCACAGAAATGATGTCTGCCACAGAATGGCTGGATTATGCTCGCCTAGCCAAATACAATGCGGGTTCTTACGCTTCGGCCACTCCAACTTTTGAAGCAGATAAAGCAGCATTCGGCAGTGTAAGCGCTTCGTGGAAGAATATCGAGCAAGCATGGTCAAATGGCAATTATGATCCCTCAAAGGTCGGCTCCTACGACTGGGCATCTCACGGCAAACAGACGGGTATCACCCACGAACATACCTTAAGTGCCTCCGGAGGTTCGGACAAATTCCAAGGTTATGCTTCATTCGGCTATCTAGATCAAAAAGGAACACAACCAGGACAAGCCTATGAACGTTATACATTAAAGACATCATTTGACGTAACTCCTGTTGATTGGTTCAAAATGGGTTCTTCAATTAACGCATCATATTCTACTCAAGACTATGGATATAGTTTCTCTAAATCCGTAACTGGTTCCGGTGACTTCTATAGTGCATTAAGAAGCATGATCCCATGGACTGTGCCTTACGATGAAAATGGGGAATATGTCCGTTATCCAAGCGGTGACGTAAATATCATCAACCCCATCCGGGAATTAGACTATAATACCAATCAACGCCGTACTTTCCGTGCTTCTGCCAGCATGTACTCACAAATTGATTTCGGAAAAATTTGGAAACCACTGGAAGGTTTATCCTATCGTCTTCAGTTTGGTCCCGAATTTCAATTTTACACTCTAGGAGTTGCTAACGCTGCTGATGGCATCAATGGAGATGGTAACAACGGTGCACAATATAAGAACGAACAAAAGCGTGCATGGACATTGGATAACCTGATCTATTACAATAAAACTCTAGGTCAGCATAATCTAGGAATGACATTGATGCAATCCGCTTCTGCCTATCATTACGAGATGGGAGATATGAGAGCCACCAATGTAGCCTCGTCGGATGAGCTTTGGTATAATATGGGATCTGCCGGTACATTGAATTCCTTTGGTACTGGACTAACCGAAACTCAGATGGCATCTTATATGGTTCGACTGAACTATGGTTACAAAGATAAATACTTGTTAACGGCATCTATGCGTTGGGATGGTGCCTCTCAATTAGCCGAAGGGCACAAATGGGCAAGTTTTCCTTCTGCAGCTATTGCATGGAGAATGGATCAAGAAGATTTCATGAAAGACATCAGTTGGTTGAATCAGTTGAAACTTCGTGTAGGTATGGGTGTCACAGGCAATGCAGCTATCAAAGCATACGCAACCAAAGGTGCCATCACCGGTTTATACTATAACTGGGGACAAAGTGATTCATCTTTAGGTTATGTACCTTCCGATCCTTCACAAAAAGAGCCTGCTAAAATGGCTAATCCAACCTTAGGCTGGGAACGAACTACACAATACAATGTCGGTATTGACTATGGCTTCTTTAATAACCGACTCACCGGTAGTATTGATGCATACAAAACAAAAACCAATGACTTATTATTAGAAATGTCAATCCCTTCATTAACGGGTTATGTTTCTACGTATGCCAATGTGGGTAAAACATCCGGATATGGTATTGATTTGCAAGTAAATGCAATACCAGTACAAACCAAAGATTTTACCTGGAGCACTACTTTAACATGGTCTATGGATAGAAACCGAATTGACGAATTATCTAACGGCAGAACTGAAGATGTGAATAACAAATGGTTTGTCGGTGAAGAAATCGGTGTTTATTACGACTGGGTATATGATGGAATATGGAAAACGGAAGAAGCTGAAGAAGCTGCTAAATACGGACGTAAGCCAGGACAAATCAAAGTAAAAGATTTAAATAATGATGGTGCAATAGATGCTAACGATGACAAGCAAATTGTAGGGCATACACGTCCACGCTGGACAGGTGGATGGAGCAACACTTTCAGCTATAAGAATTTTGAGCTTTCCTTCTTTATTCTGTCACGCTGGGGATTCACAGTCCCGCAAGGAGCTGTAACGCTCGACGGTCGCTATATGCAACGTAAAGTAGACTATTGGGTGGCTGGTACAAATGAAAATGCAAAATACTATTCACCCGGCTCCAACGGCGAAGGAGCCGATGCTTTCAACAGTGCAATGAACTATCAAGATGGATCGTACATTAAAGTACGTAATATTTCATTGGGCTATAATTTTACCCCGCAACAATTAAAGAAGTTGGGTATCAATAATCTGAAGCTATATGTTCAAGCCATGAACCCATTCAATATCTATAAGGCATGTGACTTTTTAGATACAGACTTGGTAAACTATGACAATAATACCAAGACATTTGGTTCACCTACCACTTTGAAGAGTTTTGTAATAGGTGTCAACATCGGATTCTAATCAACAAATTAAAGTAAAGACATTATGAAATTAAATAGAATATTATTTGCTGCTTTAATAGCCAGCGTAACAGGAAGCTCGATCACATCGTGCAGTGAGTCTTTCCTTGATGAAAATCTTACGACTCAATATAGTACAGACCGTTTTAAAACCCAGGAAGGTCTTGATGAATTGGTAACTGGCGCCTATCAGAAACTTAAATTTAAATTCAATTATATATGGGGGATCCAATGTTACAATATGGGAGTGGACGAGTTTACCGATGCTAACAATGTAATTCCTGCATGGAATCACTATAGCCAGGATTTAAACTCATCTGAAAATGGTGCCAACCAACCCATCTGGGATAATTACTACGGACTAGTTGAACCCGCAAACATATTGATTCAGAACCTACCTCAATATTATAATCAGAGTTCACCTACATACAACACCCGTTTAGGAGAAGCACATTTCCTTAGAGCTTATGCTTATTTTGAATTAGTAAAACAATTTGGTGGCGTACCTTTGAAATTAGCTCCGTCTACAAGTGCCGAAACATATTTCACACGGAATTCTGCTGAAGAAATATACATACAGGTTATATCTGATTTTGGAGAAGCCTACAGACTACTTCCCAATAAAGGTGAATCAATCGGACGGATTAACAAATATGCTGCCGCACATTTCCTTGCAAAAGCACATTTATTCCGTGCATCTGAATTGTACAGCGATTGGAATAGTAATTATGTAGCATCCGACCTCGATGCTGTTATTCAATATGGTTCGGAAGTTGTAGATGCACATCCGTTGTGTAGTGATTATGTAGAACTTTGGGACTATGAACAGCCAAACGGAGCCAATGAAAAAGTAAGCGAAGTGATTCTAGCGGCTCAATTCTCTAATGATGAATCAACATGGGGACGCTATGGAAATCAGATGCATCTTTATTATCCGGCCGTATATCAAGGCAATGATATAGGTGGATGTAAACGTGACATCTCAGGAGGACGTGAATTCTCATACGTAAGTGCTACAGAGTATACCATGCAGGTATTTGACCGTGTCAATGACTCTCGTTTCTGGAAATCATTCATCACCTGTTATGGAGCCAACGAAACCAAAAGCGCTCCTACCTGGACAGCAGAAGATATGCCATACGCTCCGGCAGGTGTAAAAGAAGGTGACAAACGTTTTAGTGGAGGTGAACTCGGTATGAAATACATCGTTAATGACCCGGGAGACAACCGCTATGAGAAATATCCCAATGCTCCGGCATATACTGTTTTGAAAGATGGAAAAATGTGTAACACGTATACATATGTACGCTATTTCAAAGGGCAGGAACACAGTTGGAATGTAAATGAAAAAACAGGTAATTATTACGATATCATACCACACAAGCGTTCGGTAGCTTTATCTAAGTTCCGTGATGGTTACCGTGTTTCTATTGCGTCTCAATTCGGTACTCGTGATGCTATTATCGCCCGTTCGGCAGATGATGTACTAATGGTTGCTGAGGCATATATTCGTAAGGGGGAAGCCAACTATGACAAAGCTATCGAGTGGATGAATAAATTACGTGAACGTGCCGGTTATAAAGCAGGCGAGGATCGTAGTAAGAATGTAGATGGCGGACAAGCCTATAAGAACAATCCTTATTGTTCGGGAAAGGGGGGCGGTCATTCTTCTGAAGGTGCTATTTACTGGGAAGAGAATACTTATTACGAGTCAAACAATATAGAACAGGAAACCACTGCTTCTACCAAAACAACAATGAAATTAAATAGTGTATCAGATGTATATAATTCTACAGTAGATGTCCCTATTTACAACGAACTGGGCTGCACATCCAATGCTGACAAAATGATGTGCTTCCTGTTGAATGAACGTACAAGAGAACTTTGTGGCGAATTGCAACGCTGGGAAGATCTGGCACGTACCAAGACGTTAGACGCCCGTTGGCATAAATTCAACGATGGTGCCAGCAGAGGTCTTGGCGAATTCAAATCGGAGAAACATTACTATCGTCCGATCCCCCAAGCCTTCTTGGACGGCATCACCAATTCAAATGGTTCTGCATTAAGCAATGAGGAAAAGAAAGCAATGCAAAACCCGGGATATTAAGATAAACAACTAATCCTATTGCCACTTGTCACTCTTTGAAATAGAATTTCTAACCAAAGAAGAACAAGTGGCAATATTTTTTAATGCTCCTTTCACTTCGTCTTCTTCACCATGAACTCTTTAATCTGTTCACTAATCTGCTCCATTCCCTTTATTGAAGGATGCCCACTCTTTTTGTCAATGTCATGCAATTCTATGCAATCAATATTATAATGCCTGCAGATAGTTCTGACTGATTCATTAAACTCTTCCTTTAAACCGGAATTCAATAGAAAATAGATCTCAACATTAGGATAGCGATCAATCATGTGATCGAGCATATAAGCCATAGCCGGACGAAATTTATACAAATCATCTTTAGTCCATCCCACATACTGATACTCCCCAAGCGGAGAACCAGCCCAACAATCATTAGTCGCACCAAAAATAAAAATCACATCTGGGCAACCCAGTTGATCCATACGGGTTATAAAAGAACGATCCGAGTAATCTTCATTGCGATAACCCGTATTACAAATCGTTGCACCCGAAAATGAATTATTGACACAAAGGCGGTAATTATTCTCTTTAATGAATTTATGCCACCACGTCTGTTTTACTGAAGTCACATCTGTTTGTTGTCGTGGAGAGACATAATACCAAATACTATTCGTATCTGGTTGTAGATATCCTTCAAACGTTGAATACGAGTCGCCTAAAATAGAAATAGATTTCAGGCTTTGGGCAAAACTTATACTGCTACATAAAATAGTAAGTAGCAGCAAAAAACAGGATTTCTTCATACTAGAATAAAGTTTTCAATTTTGCCGCTAATATACTACATTATGCTAATATGACAGTGCGATTTTTTCTGCCAATTTCAGAAAATGATTATTTTACCTCCCTTTCATAGGTCACATTCTTCTCTACTACATTCTCCACATTATTCACTTTCTTCACGAACTTCTTCACTTCCCCTACCTTCACATTCTTGATTGTTACATTCTTCACCGGAAGTTTTGCATCTCCTTTCAATTCGTAAATAGCATCTGCTGACTCACAAGTGACTTTATCCATATAAATGCCATCAATACGGGTAATCCGTTCTTCATAAGTAGGTACCAAATCTTTCCATTGATAAAGCACTTCGGTATCTATTTCAAGTACACGTTGAGCCATTCCTGCCTGTACATTCTTCATATAAACGTTTTCTATAAACCCACCTCTACGATGATTGGTTTTTACGAAAAAAAGACGCATTACTGAATTCGGAGCTGTGCAATCATGCATATAAATATTCCGTATTCCTCCGGAAATTTCACTTCCAATACCAAGCAAAGTATGTCCTTTAAGAATCTGGCAATTACGGATAACAATATTTTCGCAAGGAGTATTCAATCGCCAGGCATCTTGATTACGTCCGGCTTTAATCACTACTGCATCATCACCTTGATCGAAAGAACAATCTTCTACCAGAAAATTACGGCTCATTTCGAAATCAATACCGTCATTATTATGTCCATGTGCTTTTACATCCAGATTACGTACCAGTCCTCCGTCACACATATAAAGATGAATGGTCCAGAACGGACTTTCACGAATCTTAAACCCATCCAATAAAACATTCTTGCAGCGATTGAAATGAATCAAGTGCGGACGAAGGTGGTTCTCTCCTACCGCCATTTGACGTTCAATAACAGGAACATCGGTCGAAGCTTTCGTATATAACTCTTTCAATGCCTCCAAATGAGGTTGAGGACGTTTGAACCATACTTTCCAAGTATCCATCTTCGGCTGAAGAGTCCCTTTACCTGTAATTGCCACATTCTCACATTCAAAAGCATAGAGTAATGGAGAATAATTATAACATTCCAAACCTTCCCATGAAGTCATCACTGCCGGAAGATAATCAGAAGGATTATCCGTAAAATTCAGAATTGCATTCTCCTCCAAATAAAGATTTACATTACTTTTAAAATGAATTGGCCCAGTTAACCATATACCTGCCGGAACAACAACACGTCCGCCACCTGATTTATGACACGCTTCAATAGCGGCAGCAATTGCTTTTGTATTGTTTACTTCACCTCCGTTTTTTGCTCCGTAATCTGTTATCAAAAAGTCTTTGTCCGGATAGATAAATACTTTAATAGGTTGCATAGGGAAAGGAGCTTTCACCTTTACCATTTTATAATTATCAGCGGCAAAAGTAAAGGAAGCTGTCAATAAGCAAAGGCAGACAACTACCATCGGTTTCAGTAAGTAAGTCTTCATTACAATATCATATTTTTAATTCTTCAAACACATCAAAGATAAGAATATTAATTTATAGCCGGTCACATTGAAAACACCAATACACCCGCTGTAGGAATATTTGTAGTTCCAATCAATGCTTTGGCTCCTTTCGGCAAGTTGAAGGCATAGGGCTGGTCTGAATAGTTCAAAACAATTCCCAAGCCATTCCGGTATTCCATTGTCACGCCATAAGGCAAATCCATTACCGGGATATTCAGCTGTGCATATAGTTTTTTCAATATATCTTTTTCCAATGCTCCGTTGTGGCTGTCCACTCCGACATAAGTAATCGTTCCTTTTCCCAATTTACGGAAAGTCACAGCGGGGCTTCCTTCGTAAAATTCATTGGTATATGTCGCCCATACTTGTGCATCTGCCGGAGGATTCAGAATCTCTCCCCATGTATTCCAGGCATACTCTTTTCCGTTCATAACAACAGTACCGGGATCTTCGGGAAGAAGCAAATCATAAAAGTTCATTTCATTTCCGGTCAGCGGAGTAATCATAGAGCCAAAAGGAGCCTCCGGGAGACGACCATAACGATCCTTCTGTGCCGTACGACAAGTCAGAATGAGGTTTCCGCCATTCTTCACATAAGAAATCCATTTGTCCACCAGTTCTTTATCAGCTAATTGATAAGCCGGCGCAATGACGACCGGATAATCAGATAAGTTCTTGGCTTCTGATATAAAATCGACGGGGGCTCCGAATGATTTTAAGGTACGGTAATACTTTTCAATATGCGCAAAAGTATCCCAAGTCCGGTTTTGCTTCTGTCGCTCAATGCTCCAAGAGTTTTCAGGATTGAAAAGAATAGCTGTACGACGTGCCAGGTAATCAGCAGGCTTCGCCTCACGGGGAGCATAATGCTTACGAAGTTCACGAATCTCTTTTATAAAAGTTTCATACTCTTTTCCACCGGGGGTAACAGTCACTCCGTCTGTTCCTACTATTCCATAATGATACTGTTCTGTACCATAGAGCGGTTGGCGATAGCGGTAGGTACAAATAAAATCACTTCCACCGGCAAATACACTCCACATCCATAGACGGACAGCTCCCGGAAGAGGCTGGGGATTGATACTGCCCCAGTTCACTTGTCCCGGTTGCAGTTCCATTACACCATACGTTCCCTGTATCGGACGGAAAAAATCATTCGCCCAAGCAATACGCAATGGATTACCTACACGATAGCCCCGACGACCGATTCCCTCATTATCTCCATATACCATGTAACGGGTATAGCATTGGAAATCCAACGCAGGACTACCACCAATATGTCCTTCATCATAGTTCGGTATATAATTGGTTGTTACCCATTGGTTCTTTGCATATTTCTTGATTAACAAGCATTGCTCATTCAGAAAATCATTGGTTTGCATTGCTGCAAAACGACGGTAATCCAAAATCTGATGATGATTCATAAACATCTGTACACGCTTGGGAAGCGTTATTTCATCAAAAGAAGAATAAGCCTCACTCCAAAAAGCAGTTCCCCAGGCATTATTTAAAAGTTGAATGTCATTATTGTATTTGGCACGAAGAAAATCACGGAAGGCAAGTTCCGCTTTCGGATTATAGTCAAACTGTACGGCAGGCTCGTTATCAAGTTGCCATCCGATAACACGAGGATCGTTACCATAGTGCTGCGCCAGTTTTTCAATCATCTTATAAGATAACTCTCTGTAAAGAGGAGAAGCAAATGAAGCATGCTGACGGGCACCGTGGTCAAGTACCGTTCCATCTTCATTCTTCAACAGAATTTCAGGATATTTCCGGCTCATCCATACAGGAGGAGTGGCAGTAGACGTACACATTATAACTTTTAAATCATATTTGGCAGCTAAAGCTACCGCTCTGTCAAGCCAGGCAAAATCATAACGCCCTTCTTCCGGCTCCAACTGCGCCCAGGCAAACTCGGCAAAATGAGTAAATTCAAATCCCAAGTCATGCATTTTCTTGAAGTCACGTTCCCACTGGCTTTCATCCCAGTGTTCAGGATAATAGTAGACGCCTGTCAGTGTCAGATCTTTGTCATTAAACCAAGAAGAGGGTTGTGCTGTAGTTGAAAGAGTCAGCAGGCAGGCGGCACAAAAAGTTGCCAGCATTTTACTTTTTATCATATACTTCATAAATTCAATTGATTATTAATGTTAGCTATTCTTTATCATTCGTTTTATAAATGGGAATTTACCGGCGTAGCGCCCCAACAAGGTTTCCATTCGGCATGTTATCGTTTTAGACATACCCTAAAGGGGGGAACTGTATCTCTTTCAGGGAATACCGAATGGAAACCTTGCTCCGGCGCTACGCCGGTAATGAGAATTTATCGGTTAGGCTGAAAGCCTTACAATTATATATTTATTGGGGCGCCCTGAAAGGGCTTAATTATATAGCGTAGGGCAACGCCCTACGAAAAAAACACACCAGCCACAAGCCCTGAAAGGG
>NZ_JAJKHN010000073.1:0-33415 GCF_020982715.1 Bacteroides sp. 1_1_30 | reverse complement strand
AGCCATGGTCTCGTGGGCTCGGAGATGTGTATAAGAGACAGAATTTATATTAGATTGTTATACATAATCATTTATGATAAGGAAATATTACCTACAAAGGGGTATTATATGTATTTTTACCTTCCTATTTTTTGTAAAATGATAAGTTCTTTATATCTCATAAATAACTATTGCTTCTTTATTAAGACCTAGAAATCATCACATTTAATATATTACTGATACGCAATGCTCTAAAAATATTTAGTTATTTACTATAACAGTCAATGTATATTTCAGGTATACCTGATAATCTTCCATTATCATCTGGTCTATTACTGCCAACGGAACGTCCTTGTTATCCCGGAATCATTTGAAGCTGCCGAGTGCGGTATGGTAGTTCTTGGCCGTACCGATGTGATTTAATTGGCAGAGTCGCTCGATGAGATTCTCCATGAATATAAAAAGGGTATTTTCTTTTTCGGTGCACCGGAACTCCATAATTATATCTTCAGATGAATAACCTCGTCGTAGCAGATCGAATCTTTCAATAATCCTGTTCAGCTTTTCCAAATTCTCCTCCAGTTTTCGGATTATTGTCTGAATAACGGTTATCCGTTCGCCAGCCGGTGCCGAAACAGGTCTTGACTGTTTATCATCCCATTCATGAGAGAACACCTTATAACCGGTTGTGATTTGCCTGACGACACGGCGGTGAGTTACAAAATAAACGATAGTGCCCGGACGGCCTTCGACTGTTGACGGGCGGAATTTCACCTTTACTGTTGTCATACTTATATTTATTTAATTGGTAATGTTTCATTCTCGTCTTAACTTGCGGCATATAAAAATGGTCAACGTGACACAGACAACGAGAAAAGCAGCGGTACAGCCGAGTACTTCCCACAGCAATATGCTATGTATAAGACGAGCGTTCGCGGCGCAGGTACAAACGAAAGCCGCCGCGAGGGAGATGATTGCCTCTACCATACACCAGAAAGCGGTTGCGGAGATAAGCACACGGTCATTCGCCGAGAGGCGTCCGGCTAGCCTTGCGCATTCCCGTTCCATCCTGTCGGCCATCTTCCGGCAGATTTTCTCTCCCTCCTGTTCAAGCGTCTTTCTCGCTTCCTCGCCGAGTGTGACCGTGCTTGCCCCACGCAGGGAAGAAACAGCCCCGTCCATTTTGGGCAGGGCTTCCGAAAGTCTGTTTTCGAGCTTTTCCACGTTGGCACTAAGAATGCGGACAGCTTCATAATTGTTTTTCAGCGCATCGATTATGCGGTCTTGCTCCTGCATTTTTTCGGCAGTCGGAAGTGCCCCGTCTATTTCCGAGAAATCGAATTTTTTATTCATAGGCTGTTATCTTTTTCGTCCTGTCTTCGGTTTCTTTCCGATTACCCTTGCCGCTTCACGGGCGCACCGGCGTGCCCATTCCCGTTCGTCCTCGTCCTCGCGTCTTCCCCAAGGCAGGTCGTTGGAACTGCCGCCACCACCTCCCGAAGGAACCGCCGGAGTATCGAGCATCCCGACGAAAAGTGCCGCAGCCATGTCCGTGAGGTCACGGCTGTTGGCTGTCTCCCGGTAGTCGAACTCGTCATTGAATACGTCCAACGCTTCATCGGGAATGAAGAACCGGCGGCTTTCCCCGTCGATGTCGATATGGTACGGGCTGGTACCGGGACGATAGCCGGTGTATTGCGGAACCGGTGTCGTTCCTTGTGCGTGAACCGGAATCGTCCGGGGTGTAGTCGGTATAGATTTCCCTGCGGCGGGCTGTGTCGAAACAGTCCTTGTCTTGGGAGCCGCGTGCAGCTTTTTCCACGTGCTTTCAAGTTTGGTCGCCATGAGGTTGCGCCCTCTGCCGAGTTCGGAAGCCTTGTATCTGGCGTTGCCTTTCTTCAGCACGTAACCGCGCAATATCTTCTTGTTGTCGCGCAGCTCCCAAAACTCATATCCCTTGCTCCGGAGTCTGGCCACGTACTCGTCCCATGACCAGCTTTCCATGGATTGCAGGGTTTCCATGCAGTCCCGGTTCACCTGCCCGATGTTCGTCTCACGTACTTCGGCGGCAGTCGTCCAGCCCCGTTTCAGGGCCACACGCTCGGCTGCCCGCTGTGCCCGCAGGTGTATGTCATGGTCGTTGTTGATATTCCCCCGTTCGTCGATACGGCAGAACGCACCGTGAAGGTGGGGAATGCCGCTCTTGGATTCCAGATGCAGCCACACCGTGCCCTTGCTGCCTTTGAGGGCGGTTTTCGGGGAATAGGTCTTGCCGTTCTTGTCAAGCAGTTCGATGTTGTCGAACTCATCCGTGAAGTCGTCCCACAACCTTTGCCAGTCGTCGATGGTAAAGTCTTTGGTGTGTTCCGGCGCAGGGCTGACCTCGATGCGGATGACGGAATTTTTGACCCGTTTGGACTTCTCCAGCGTCAGCCGCATAGAATCCCATATACCCGTGGCATCCAGACCGGGCGGCAGCAGATTGTCCCCCACGTGGAAGATGCGTTCGGGATGTTTCTTGTTCCTCGATTCTCCCGTGATGTACCTGATGTCATTTATCCCGTGGGAGATGGATTTCGCTTTCCCTATCATGGCTCGTCCTCCCTGTCTTCACCGTTCCTTGTCCCGTCGGGCAGGCGGTTGGAAAACCGTACCTTGTCGAGCACGTCCGTGACACGCTCGGCCAGCCTGCCGAGTTCCTTGAGCCATTCGAGCATGAAAGGGTAACTGTTAAACATCTGTCTGCGCTTTTCGGGGTTCATGCCACGGAGCGCGGACGTGTAGTTCACGAGGTCGCTGCGGCATCCTATAAGGGTCTCCATGACCGCCTCCTGCCTTGCCGTCAGCCTCGCTTTCGGCCTGTAGTTGAAAGCTCTTGCCAGCACGTAGCTGCTGACGGTCATGCCGCACTCGGCGGCAAGGCGGCGGATGTACTGTTTCTGTTCCACGGTGACTTTGGCTCCGATGTATTCGGTGCGGCTGCCGCCGGACGGAAATGATGTGTCTTGCTTATTGTCTTCTGTCATAACTGTTGTTTTATAAGGGTTAAGCGGTGCGAGCCTGCGAGCGCCGCCACCGGCGAACTGCCAGTGAGCCGCGAGAGCGCCAAGGGATGACTGACCGAAGGGAGGTGATACCTTGGCATATCTCGAAACTGAAAGACGTTTTCACCTCTCCTGCGGCGTGCCTCCGCTGCCGGATAAAATGCCATTCAAAGGCCGTTCAGATGCCGTTCGAATACCATTCAGGGCGGGATTGCAAAGGTTTACGACGTGGAAGTTCTGAAAGTCCGTCCATTCCTCGACACAGGTCATGGAAGCGACGGAAGCGGTTTTGGAAGCGTCCACCGCTATCATGCCCAGCTTTTCCATCGTTGCAAGGAGATTGCGGATTCTTTTTCTCCCTATGTTCCATTCCTCCGCGAGTCTGGTTTCCGAGAACTGGAACTGTCCGGGCTGCAATTCCTGCGGCCTGCGGAATGAATCGCCCCTGCCGGGGGACAGTCGCATCCGTGAGAGCAGGTCATAAAAAAGAGTATGGTTGCCGATTGTATTGCCGTCGTCATCTTTCGTTGTCCCTCCGAGCCATTCGATTGCCTCTGCGGTAAAGTGGATGCGGACTGTACGGAAGCCCTGCGGCTTTTTGAAAAGGGATGTTTCCTTGTTCCTCTTGTTTTCTTGCATAATTCAATAAAAAATAAGGGAATGGAGTATCGGAAAACCTACAACAGTTTCAATGAGATAGTGCGTGCGGGAGTTTCCTTGTCCGTCCGATACCCCGTTCCGGTTTTGACATCAGTTCCGGTTCACGTTGGCGGCGGGTTGGGATTGCAGGTGTCCCCGTGCGTCCTCCACCGCCTTGAAGTCGGAAGAGATTTTCATCAGCACGATGCTGACGCGGCAGAGCTGGCCGATGTCAACGAAATCCTTGACGGCTTCCAACAGTTTTTGCGCACGTTCCTGACGGTGTTTCATCACGGCCTCGTTACTTGTTCCGTTTTCTTTGGCAAGCCCGTGATTGAGAAAGCGGTTGACAGCCAACATGTCCGTCGCCTCAATCGTTGCGGTATCGCCGTTGCCCGTCCCGTAACCGACCATTACCCGTATGGAATCGGCCTCGTAGGGGGAACAGCCGCGAAGAAAGTCCAGAATGGTCTGTACCTTCGCGCTGATTACGGGTCTGCTCTCTTTCTTTCTCTGTTCCTTGTTCGGGGATTCCTGAACCGTGGCATTCCTGATACCCGGTTCCATGTTCTTTGAATTGTCCATAACTGCATTGTTCTAAAAAAGGTTGATGAATCATTTGTTTTTCTCATGTGTTACCAGATAGTGGGATGCCTCGCTGTCGATCTCGACCTGCGATTTCACCCGTACCCGTTTCAGCCATGCGTCGAGGTCTTCCTTGGCGAAGAAGCACAGCTTGCCGCCCGGCTTGTAGTAAGGGATTGCGCGGCGCATCATCATCTTGTAGAGATAGCTTGGCTTCAGTCCGAGGTAACGGGCTGCTTCCGTGGTGGTCATCAAATTACGTTCACTTTCCATATACGTTCATTTTTATTGTTACTTGTACTTTCGTAGAATCGGAATCTGCTGTTTTTTCAGACTTTTCCTTTCTTCTGTTTCCGATGCAAAGTTAAGTTTGCTCCAAGGTGGGCCAATGGGGGACGAATGGGGAAAGTGCATGAAAAGAAAATGCGCCATACCGTTGTGTATGAACGGTATAGCGCATAGCTATAATGGGAAGATACCGGGCTGAATGGGGAAACGACGGGCGGTTATGGGGTACCTTTCAGCCGTCTTGCGTTTTCAACGGCCTTGTCGATGGATTTGCGGAAATCTTGATTCTCTTTGGTGGCAGCATTGTTGCAAACATCGCTGCGGTGCTTGTCGTAGTAGGATTTGGATATGCCGCAGCGTTTCAGGAACTCTTCCGACCAGAGTTTCCCGCGCTCTCGCGGCCTGATGGTACGGGCGATGGAAAACACCATGTAACAGATGCGAAGGTTCTCTTTCGGGCGCACGATGACCTCCCGTTCGGTGGGTTTCAGGTTCAGGAAGTTCACGAAGTCGCTGCCCGACAGATACTCGAACTGGTAGTCGTTGCACACCTCGTAAATGAACAGGCACAGGGCGAGGTCAACGGTATCCATCCATGCGGTGGTCTCTTGCAGCAGGCCTGCACGGTTCATGGGTTGCCCTCCTTCACGCGTCTGATGTCGGAGATGATGCTTCCGGCGATTCCTTGCAGACGCTCCACCAGCACGTCGAGGAATACCGGTTTGAAGCACCAGACACAGAAATTCCGGTCACGCTCCTGCTGCCATTCCTTATATGATAGGTTTGCGTGTGCATGAGCTTGGTCATATTTTGCCTTTGCTACTCCGCACTCCGTGTCGAGCGACCTGTATTCTTCCGAATCCAGAGGCAGGAAATCCAACCGGTTACTCATTGCCGAATACTCGCGCCAAAGTTCTGTGGCGGCTGTTTTCGCTTCCTCGTACCGGTGTTCAAAGGGGCTTAGATATTCCTCGAAAAGGGCTTCAAAGTTCACTGTCTGCAACGGTGTCCTGTCGAGTGAAAGGTATTTGTTCGTTTCCGAAAGAAGGGAAGAAGAAAAGTCCAGAAGTTGTCCGGGGTTCTCCTTTACCAGACAGGCTGCCTCCTTGACAAGAAGGTTCGTGTCGTTGAAATCCTGATAGAACAGGGACGGCGGCAAGGCCTGTTCAAAAGACAAGACGCCTTGTCCGTAAGTTGCAAGAAGCGTGTTCACTTCGTGCAACCGTTGTGTTATTTGCCGTATCATCATAATCGTCAGGAATTGAAAAGGTCGTCCATCGTCACCTCGCTGTGGACGATGCTTCTGTTCTTGCCATTGGCCACACCATACGTCGTGATAAAGGTATGAACCAGTGTCTTGTTGGTCTTGGTAAGTTCCCTGAACAAACCGGAACGGTCACGCAACCGGCGTTCGTATTCGGGCTTGATACGGTATGTGTCCATGCAGAATTTCATCTCGCACAGGTGTATGATCCGGTCAGCCCGCTCTATTATCATGTCTATTTGTCCGCCGGGCATTCCTTCCTCCTTATTGGGCTTGACCTGCCATGTGGACAAGGATGTAGCCATGCCCCTTATTCCCAAAGCCGACTTGATCTGTTTATGATGTCTCATGCAGACAAGCTCGAAACTGCTACCCATCCAGTCGAATACATTTCCGGAATCAAGATGATTGCTCCACCATTCATCATCGTGTGAGAGGTTGTCGGCAAGGAACTTGAAATAGAACAGCGAAAAGAAATCCGTAAGCCTGTAAACGGCTCCGCGACGTTTGTTGCCGTACTGAAGCCATTTCTCTATCATATCGGACCTTTCAAGGTTTTTTATCGCCTTGGTTATGTTGCTGCTCTTCGATGATAGTGACTGGAATATGTCCTTGCTTGTCATTCCCGATTCGTGTTCGCTGAGTAGTTGTACGATTGACGTGTACAGGTCGGCATTGTCGAAAAGGGCGTTGTATAGCTCCTCGAACTCCAGTTTCAAAAGTGCGCCTTCATTGAAAAACAGCCGGTCTATATTCTGGGAAAGGCTCAACGCGGGGTCAAGAAGGCTGTAATAAAACGGAACACCGCCAAGCACCATGTATGTCTGGGTAAGCTGGTAACGATCCCATTCGATGCCTCTGGTAGCGAGATACCGCTCCGTCTCATTCAGGGTGAACGGGGACAGATGCAGGTTACACGTCACTCTGGCATGGAGGCCTCCCTTGTTGGCGACAATCTTGTCTTTCATCCATGAGGTCGCGGACCCCGTGGCGATAAGCATGATGTTCCGCTGTGACATGGCCCAGCCGTTCCAGAAGTTTTCAAGGGCCGACACGAATATGGATTTTCCCGAATCCATCCAAGGCATTTCATCTATGAACACAATCCGTTTACGGTCAGCGGGCAGGGACGACAGGTATTCTTCAAGGGCATAAAAGGCTTCATCCCAGTTGCTTAAATGGGAGAACTTTTTTCCCGAATAACTGTTGAGCACATTCAGGAAGTTGTTCAACTGTCTGCGGGTGGTCATTCCATGCGCACCGACATATTTGAAATCAAACTCCCGGTCGAAAAATTCTTCAATCAGGAATGTCTTTCCGATACGCCGCCTGCCGTAGACTATGACCAGCTCCGATCTGTCCGAGTTCAGGCATCTTTCCAGTTCCGCGTGTTCTTTGTCGCGGCCAATAAGTTTATCCATACTTTCATGTTTTGATGCAAAATTACGCATTTGGAATTGCCCAAGCAAATTTTAGAACCACTTATTTGATATTATCTATGAAATATTACGCTGTAAATTCAGATATAAGGTTTTGTGAGGTTTATGAACTGCGTCCATAAATCTGAAATTATCTATCTAAATCAAGAAGATAAGTTCAGGTTTATGTATCTGATAAACAGATATGCCGAGTTTTGACCTCTTCGGATTGAAATCTGGCCGGAAAGGTCAAAATTCGGCAATTATTCAAATAAGGCTGAAAACGGTGGTAATGGAGTACAACGCAGGATGTCAGCCAAATACGTTATCAACCAGATTCACCGCTTCAACTTTCTTGCTGTCAACGATTTTCGCGTAAATCTGCGTAGTCTTTACGTTGGCATGGCCGAGCAGCTTGCTCGTGGTATAAAGATCCGCACCGAGGGTAAGCATCATTGTGGCGAACGTGTGGCGGCTCGTGTGATAGGTGATTTTTTTATTGATTCCTGCCGTTGCCATCCATTTGGCCAGTACCTTGTTGATATTGGGTTCTGCCGGGAGTCCGGCAAAGACATGCAGCCCGTCTTCCGCACCGTTCCTTTCAGGCAGCCAACGGACGGCATGGCGGGAAAGAGGCAAGTAAATCGGTGTGGTAGTTTTTTGCATCACGGTTGACATCCGGTATTGTTCCCCGTCCTGAACAATATCTTTCCATCGTAAGGCATAAACATCGCTCAACCTCAAACCGCAGTAACAGGCGAAAAGGTAGGCACGTTTCACGTCTTCGCGGGGGCATTCCGTGTCAATCAGAACTTTTATTTCGTCAATGGTCAGGTATTCCCGTTTGGATTCCGGCACCTTGATACGTTCTGTGGCTGCAAGTGTCATTATCGGGTTCTCCGGGATAACCTCGGCACGGACGGCGGCGTTGAGTGCGGTGGAGAAATAACCCACGTAGTCCGCTGCACTCTTGGGTGAAAGCGGCTTGTCCCACCGGGTCTTGTAGGTGTGCTGAATCCAGTCGATGAAACCCAGACACCAGTCCTTGTCAATCTCTCTCATCTTCACCTTTTTCTTGTAAAGGGGAAGTAACCGGCAGACTGTTCGTAACAGTTTCAGTCCTCTCGCGCCTTTTCGTTCCTGTTCGGCAAGATAGGCTTCCATCCAGTCGTCCAGTAGCATTTTGGAACGGACGGATGTCTTTTTCAGTCCGGCCTTCGAGTGAGTCAGTTCGATGATGCGTTTTGATTTGATGGCCTCTACCGCCGCTTTTGTGGCCCGGTTCTGCTCCTTGACCATAGGATTGATTTCGGGCAACAGGTACAGTTTCAAGAACTCGTAACTGCGTTTTCCGTCAACATAGATGTCGAGATAATAGGATTCCGAACCGTCGGCGAGCTTCTTCGTGCGCACCTTTACCGGTTCCTTGAGTCTGGTCGATTTCTTTGTTGTTGCCATATATAATAATGTATTTAGAATGCGTCGTCAACCAAGGTGATTGCATCGTCCTTTTTCTTGTCTACTATTTTTGCATAAACCTGTGTGGCACGCACGGAACGGTGGCCGAGGATTTTGGAAACGGTATAGATGTCCGCTCCGAGCGTCAGCAGCAGCACCGCACATGAATGACGTGCCGTGTGGAATGTCACGTTCTTCTTTACGCCTGCCTTATCAGCCCAGTTCTTGAGACTGACACAAAGGTTGCTTGTATTGGGCAGCCCTCCAAAGACAAGGCCATCCGGTGTACAGCCATTACGTTCCGGCAACCATTTTACCGCTTGGGACGAAAGGGGGATATAAACGGGATTGGTGGTCTTTGTCATTACTACCGACACGAGCCATTGCCCGCCTGATATGGAAATGTCACGCCAACGCAATTTCCGTATGTCACTGATACGAAGTCCGCAAAAACAGGAAAACAGGTATGCCTGCCGTACCTGCTCGTTAAAAAATGGCGTGGCTATCATTTTCTTTATCTCCTCGATGGTCAGAAAATCCCGTTTGCTTTCGGGAACTTTGATTTTCTCGGTCATCTCCAGTTTGTACCAAGGATTTGATTCAATCAGTCTCTCACGTACAGCCTCGTTCAAAGCGGTACGCAAAGTGGTATAATAGGAATGAGCCGTCTTGGGAGTAATCTGTTTTCCCCATGCGGTCTTGCAGGAAGAACGAAGCCAGTCGATATAATCAATGTAAAACTGTCTGTCCACATCACAGAGCCTGACATCTGCACGGAATTTCAGCAAGTTTTTACGGGCGTTGTCGATTCCGTTCAGGTCGCGTGCTTCCCGGTGTTCGTGGTTCTTGCGGACAATGGTCATCCAGTCGGACAGCAGCATATCGGAAGATTTGCTTTCCGGTACTGTTCCCACCTTCGCATTGAGCAGGACTTCTGTCCGTTCTCGCTGAATATCTTCCGCCTTGCGGAGTGTCTGCGCATTTTGCCGCCTTGCTTTGGCAGATGTTTCCGGCATGAGGTAGAGTTGCAGAAACTCGTACTCATGCCCGCCGTCTACACTACGGTCAAGAAACAGGGATAAACGTCCGTCCGCCAGTTTACGGTGACGTAACTTGAACGGAGATTTCTCTATTAATGATTTCTTTTTTCTTCCCATTGTATATCAATGATTTATATCCATATACAAAGGTAACAAATAATCCGGATATAAGTATCGTTTTAGGTAACAAAAATGTCGAATAATAGAGATTTTTAAGGAATACAACAGAAATCATCATTAGTTAATAATACATTGATAATCAGTATTTATATAGATTTTATCTGTTTTTATTTTCCCTTCGTTTCAATACATTGGCTAATGGGCTACCATCTACTGCCAGCAGATCCTGCTGGGCATGCTAACGATATTCGGCCCGATACAATGGGCGTTCTCGCTGTTGCCCAAGTGGGAAGGTGCATGGGCGAAGTGGCTTATCCGATACCTGACCGTGCATTTCTACGGGGCGATGCTCTACTTTGTAGGATTTTACGTGCTACTGCTGTTCGACATCGTGCTCTGCATACAGGTGGAGAACCTGACGGCTATCACGGCCAGCGAGCAGACGATGGCTGCCTACCTGCAGAACAGCTTCTTCTCGGCAGGCTACCTGATGGCGGCAAGCATCGTAGCCCTGAAGTGCCTGAACCTGGTGCCGGACCTGGCAGCGTGGATGATTCCGGAAGGCGACACGGCCTTCTCGACCCGAAACTTCGGCGAGGGTGTGGCGCAGCAGGCCAAGATGACGGCAACGGGCGGCATCGGAACCATGATGAGAGGATGACAAACCTTATAAAAAGATAGAACGATGAAAGCAAGCAAGAAACTGAAGAAATGGTACAGGGACGAACAGTTCGTCCGCTACATGCACAAGCGTGTCAACGAAGAAATGCGGCGTGCCGCAAACCAGCGGCTCACTGCGGAATACCGGGTACTGAACGACGGCTTTGACCGGGACAAACGGTATATCGCCCCGCTGACGACCTACCTGACCTACCGCCTGCAACTGGCCAGGCTGCAGAAAAAAGTTCGGAAACGAAAACGCGGCATCTGGTGGGTGTTCATTCGGGTAATCGTACTGGGAATCTACACGGAGCACTTCCCACGGGAGTTCGAGAAGCTCCGGCAGGACCTGCTGGAGGATATCATGCCGATACTGCATGAGGAATACCTGAAATGGAGAAACAATCAGTAAACAATCAAACATAGAGAAATATGGTTATCAAGCATTTGGAGAACAAAATCCGGCTGGTGGGCATCATCTGCACGGCCTTCCTTGCGGGATGCGTCATCATCAGCGTGTCGAGCATCTGGACTGCCCGCACGATGGTGACGGACGCACAGAAAAAAGTGTATGTGCTGGACGGCAACGTGCCCATTCTCGTGAACCGGACGACCATGGAGGAAACCCTGGACGTGGAAGCCAAGAGCCATGTGGAGAGGTTCCACCACTATTTCTTCACGCTGGCACCGGATGACAAGTACATCCGCTACACGATGGAGAAAGCGATGTACCTGGTCGATGAGACGGGACTGGCACAATACAACACCTTGAAAGAAAAAGGGTTCTACTCGAACATCCTGGGTACGAGTGCGGTATTCTCAATCTTCTGCGACAGCATCGCCTTTGACAAGAAGAGCATGGAGTTCACCTACTACGGACGGCAACGCATCGAACGCAGGAGCAACATCCTGATGCGCGAGCTGGTTACGGCAGGACAGCTCAAACGGGTACCGAGGACGGACAACAATCCGCACGGACTGCTGATCGTCAACTGGCGTACGCTGCTGAACAAGGACATCGAACAGAAGACCAAGAGCAACTACTAAACCAACGAGCGTATGAATATCAAAGGATTCAGGCGGATGCTGTTCGGAGAGAAGATGCCGGACAAGAACCATCCGCAATACAAGGAACGCTATGAGCGTGACGTGGATGCCGGGCGCAGGTTCGCCAGGATGACACGCATCGACTGGGCTGCAGCCAGGGTGCAGGGCTTCGCCGACGCACACCGGACGCTGTTTCTGGTCATCGTCTTCACTTTCGTCATCGGGGCCTTTGCCTGGAACACCTACCGCTTGGTAGCGGTGTACCGCCACAGTCCGGCGGGACGCACGGCAACGGAGGTGCAGGATTCGGTGCTGAGGGAACGGCACAGGCTGCATCAGGAGGGTAAGAGACAGGAACATACAAACGGAATAACCGGACAATGCAAGAGATAATCATCCATCAATCAAAGACATGCAATGAAGAATCTATTGGAGAAAATCAACTGGAGACAGCCGAAGTACATGCTTCCTGCCATCCTCTACTTCCCCCTGCTCGGCGCGTCCTATTTCATCTTCGACCTGTTCCACACGGAAACCCTGGAGATAAAGGACAAGACGATGCAGACAACGGAATTTCTGAATCCCGAACTGCCGGGAGCACAGATCAAGGACGACGGCATAGGCAGCAAGTACGAGAATATGGCAAAATCGTGGGGCAAGATACAGGACTACTCCGCAGTGGACAACATCGACCGGGACGAATCCGGCAAGAAGAAGGAGGAATATGAATCGAAATACACGCAGGACGACCTCGACCTGCTCACGGAACAGGAGAAGGCTGCGGCGGCTGAGATTGCCTCGGCCAAGGCACGGGAACAGGAAGCCCTCGCCGAACTGGAAAAAGCCCTTGCCGAAGCAAGGCTGAAAGGACAAAACGCAGTTCAGCCACCGGCAGAGACCGAGACCGCCGACACTGTTCCGCCCCGGGCAACGGAAGCATCGGGAATCATCGACGAAGAGAAGCGGGCGGTGAAGACACCGTCCGACGATGCACCGGCCAACGAGGTGGTGCGCAAGGTGAAGACCGCTTCAGATTACTTCAACACGCTGGCGAAGGATGCCCGAGAACCGAAACTCATACAGGCCATCATCGACGAGAACATCAAGGCGGTGGACGGCTCGCGCGTAAGGCTGCGTCTGCTCGATGACGTGGAAATCGGAAAATACGTGGTGAAACGGGGAACCTACCTTTACGCCACAGTAAGCGGTTTTTCATCAGGTCGGGTGAAAGGCAGCATCAGCAGCATCCTGGTGGATGACGAACTGATGAAGGTAAGCCTGTCCATCTATGACACCGACGGCATGGAAGGACTGTATGTACCTAACAGCCAGTTCCGGGAAACGAGCAAGGATGTGGCGAGCAGTGCCATGTCGGGCAATATGAACATGGGAATGGGCAGCACGGGAAGCAGCCTCGCCCAATGGGGCATGCAGGCGGTGACCAATGCCTACCAGAAGACAAGCAACGCCATCAGTAAGGCCATCAAGAAGAACAAGGTCAATCTGAAATACGGGACGTTCGTGTATCTGGTGAACGGACAGGAGAAGAAAAACTAAGATGCAGGTACCATGGAAAAGGATTTGTCAAACCTTCATCTGGGAACGGATGGACTGTACTATGAGGACTATGTCGCTCCCGAAGAGCCGAGAACATTCACCGGAAAACTTGTAAGCAGGCAATGGTGGCACCACGGCAGCCGCTTTGCCCTGATATGCAATTTCCTGACAGGGAACGGACAAAGGATTGCCCTGTTCGCCTTTCAGAAGGAGACCGGTTTCTACGGGCCGAGATACGGGGAGGTCAACTTCAAGACAGTGGAGATAGACACCTGGTGGGAATGCGAGGTCCGGATGACCCGGACAGGACGCTGCACATGGATCTGCGCCCAAAGGATTGACTGGCAGGAAGTCCCGGAAAGAGAAAAGGGAAAAGAAGAAACAAACGAATAACTATAATCAACGACATGGATATGAATTGGAAAAAAATCGCAATGGCATTTCTTCTGGCGGCAGGATTGCCGGCTGCACAGAACGCACTGGCGCAGACAACCTATGAAGAAATGGAACAGCTGACGGTGAACGAACAGGTAACGACCGTCATCACGGCATCGGAACCGGTGCGTTTCGTGGACATCTCCACCGACAAGGTAGCAGGTGACCAGCCTATCGACAACGTCATCCGGCTGAAACCTAAGGAGGCGGGACATGAGGACGGCGAAGTGCTTGCCATCGTCACCATCGTGACGGAACGCTACCGCTCGCAGTATGCCCTGGTCTACACGACCCGGATGAAGGAGGCGGTGACGGACAAGGAAATCCAGCTGCAGGAACGCAACGCCTTCAACAATCCGGCAGTGACAATGTCCACCGCCGACATGACGAGCTATGCACGGCGCATCTGGAACTCGCCTGCGAAAATCCGCAATGTGGCCACTAAAGCGCACCGCATGGTAATGCGCCTGAACAACATCTACTCGGTGGGCAACTATTTCTTCATCGACTTCTCCATCGAGAACAAGACGAACATCCGTTTTGACATCGACGAGATACGGGTGAAGCTGACGGACAAGAAGCTTGCCAAGGCCACCAACGCACAGACCGTCGAACTGACACCTACGCTGGTGCTGGAACCGGGCAAGACGTTCAGACACGGATACCGGAACGTACTGGTCGTGAAGAAGCTGACCTTCCCGAACAACAAACTGCTGACCATCGAAATGACGGAACGGCAAATCAGCGGCCGTAACATCAGTTTGAACATCGACTATGAGGATGTACTGGCGGCAGATTCGTTCCACGCAGATCTATTGGAGGAGGAATGACCATGAAAAAGACGATTATCCTGATACTGGCCTGTGTGTGCATCGCAGCCAGTGCGAGCGCACAGCGAGGCAGCGGACGCCTCTCGCTCGGTGTGGGGCTGCTCTACAAGAATGGCATGGATGCGACACTTGCCTACGAACACGAGATCAACTACCGTCATGCGTGGGAGTTTTTTGCCAACGGCTACCTGCAATGGGTCCAATGCGCCTCGTGCAAACATATCTGCCCGGATTCATTCTGGCGCAACTACCGTACCTATGGTTTCGGTGTAGCCTACAAGCCCTGTGTCACCAGGGGACGCAACCACCACGGCAGCCTGCGCATCGGTGCTTCGGCAGGGAGCGATACCCGGAAGTTCCTCGGCGGTCTGCATTTCGGCTATGAACACAACTATGCGCTGCGGGCCGGATGGACACTCTACTGGCAGGTAAAGAGCGATGTGATGATAAAAGGTGCGGACGTACTGCGGGCAGGTGTCGTGCTGGGTGTGAAACTGCCTGTGAAATAAGGGAACATAAAAAACGGAAACGATATGATACGAAAATTACAATGGGTGGCAGCGGCAACAATAGCTCTGTTGTGTGCTGCCTGTGATGCGCATTTCGATGTGCCTGATACGGCCATACAGCCGGGGTATGTCCTCTGTACAGACGGAACAGTGCTGTCCTATACAGCGTATGAGCAATCGGGCAAGAGAGCGATAGCGGTCCTGTTCGATGCCGGACAGCGGGAAGATGCGGAAGGGTACGGCTATGCGGTTTACCTCTGGGACATTGAACCGCTGGCCTTTGCCGACAGTCTCGGCGTTGATCAGGGCACTTCTGCCGATCCCATAGCTTTTGACGGGAATGCCAATACATCCAAGCTGTTTGAGGCAAAGGAAACGGCATCACCGATGGCCAAAGCCGTTTTTGATATGTGGGAGTATAAACAAAGTGCCTTCGTACCATCGGTAGCTGAAATGCGGGTACTATATGGCAACTTGAAAAAAGTAAACCCCATCATTGAACGGTGTGGCGGCCAGCCCTTGCCGGCGGACGAGGAAAATTGCTGGTACTGGACCTCCACAGAAGTGGCCGGACAGGAAACGGTCAAGGCCTGGCTCTACTCTTTGGGCAGCGGCACGATGCATGAGACCCCGAAAAATCAGGCGCACCGGGTGCGTCCGATCATTTCATTGAACAAGTAAACCTATCAACTTTTAAACAGTAAACTTATGAAGATGAACGGTATTGAAGATTTTATGACACCGCAGTGTATGGATATAGCACAGCCAAACCATGGGTTCTTCGGGTATCTGCTGAGATGCAAATGTCTCATACAGGAAGATATTTCGGGAGATTTCATATTCATTGACAACGGAATCGACTGTTTCGTGAGATTCCCCTCCGTAAAGAGCCACAGGGAGAAAATCCGGACGGAATGGAATGCCCGCACTGCCAGTTACCATGATTTTTTCCAAGGAATGCTCTTCTACGTCAATGAAGACAGGATTGAAGACTTTGCCGATTTCATGACTGACAGTCCGGACGAGGAAATAAGACAATTCCTGCAACGCTTCATGACAGAGGTACGTGCCGCAGTCCAAACCAACATCCCGGGAATAGAACCGCTCTATGCGGTGTCGCATATCGGTCAGCTTGCCAATGACGGTGGCATGCAGTGGCCTCACATCCATATCCTTTGGGGTATCAAAAAATAACAGATTAAAGCCATGGAAGAAAGTAAGGAATTGCAAGGATTCTACCAGATATTCCGTACGGTGGTGTATGTATCCGTACTGCTGGAGTTCTTTGAATATGCCATTGACCCGGCGGTGCTCGACCATTGGGGCGGCATATTGACGGATATCCACGGACGAATCAAACAGTGGGTTATCTACCGGGACGGGAATCTGGTGTACAGCAAGATTGTGACAGTGGTGCTCATCTGCATCACCTGTGTCGGTACACGGAACAAGAAACACCTGGAGTTCAACGCACGCAGACAGGTAGTATATCCGTTGACAGGCGGACTGCTGGTGCTGGTACTCTCCGTTTGGTTGTTCGGCCATAAGCTGGAACCGAGGCTCTACACCCTGCCGCTGAATATCGTTCTTTATATGACGGCCTCCATCGTAGGCGTAGTGTTGGTGCATGTAGCCCTGGACAACATCTCGAAATTCATCAAGGACGGACTGATGAAGGACCGCTTTAACTTCGAGAACGAAAGTTTCGAACAATGCGAAGAGAAGATAGAGAACGAATATAGTGTGAACATCCCCATGCGGTACTATTACAAAGGAAAGTTCAGGAAGGGCTGGATCTCTATCAGCAACTGCTTCAGAGGAACCTGGGTAGTCGGTACACCAGGTTCTGGTAAGACGTTCAGTATCATCGAACCGTTCATCCGGCAGCACTCGGCCAAGGGCTTTGCGATGGTTGTATATGATTACAAATTTCCGACACTGGCGACCAAGCTGTACTACCACTACAAGAAGAACGAGAAACTGGGTAAAGTGCCTAAAGGATGCAAGTTTAATATGATAAACTTTGTTGACGTGGAGTATAGTCGCCGGGTAAATCCAATCCAAGCCAAGTACATCAACAACCTCGCCGCTGCCAGTGAAACAGCGGAAACGCTGCTGGAGTCCCTGCAGAAAGGAAAGAAAGAGGGTGGCGGCGGAAGCGACCAGTTCTTCCAGACCTCGGCCGTGAACTTTCTTGCCGCCTGCATCTACTTCTTCGTGAACTATGAGAAAGAACCGTATGCGGCCGACGGCACTCCGCTGTATGCGGAGAGACGGCAGGACCCGCAGACGAAATTCTGGAAACCGACAGGTATCGTGCGTGACAAGGAGGGTGGCAACATCGTGGAACCGGCCTATTGGTTGGGAAAATACTCGGATATGCCGCATATCCTGTCATTCCTGAACGAAAGTTACCAGACTATTTTTGAAGTACTGGAAACAGACAATGAGGTAGCTCCGCTACTCGGCCCTTTTCAGACGGCCTTCAAGAACAAAGCGATGGAACAGCTGGAGGGTATGATCGGTACGCTGCGTGTCTATACCTCGCGACTGGCAACCAAGGAAAGCTATTGGATATTCCACCGTGACGGGGACGACTTCGACCTGAAAGTGAGCGACCCGAAGAATCCAAGCTACCTGCTGATAGCAAACGACCCCGAAATGGAGAGTATTATCGGTGCGTTGAATGCGTTGATATTGAACCGACTGGTTACACGAGTGAATACCGGGCAGGGCAAGAATATCCCTGTGAGTATTATCGTGGATGAGTTGCCGACCTTGTACTTCCACAAGATAGACCGCCTGATCGGTACGGCCCGAAGCAACAAGGTGAGCGTAACGCTCGGCTTTCAGGAACTGCCGCAGCTGGAGGCCGATTATGGCAAGGTAGGTATGCAGAAAATCATCACAACGGTGGGCAATGTGGTGAGCGGCTCGGCCCGCGCGAAAGAGACATTGGAATGGCTGTCGAACGACATCTTCGGCAAGGTTGTGCAGATCAAAAAGGGCGTGACCATCGACCGGGACAAGACGAGCATCAATCTCAACGAAAACATGGACAGCCTGGTGCCTGCCTCGAAGATTTCGGACATGGCCACCGGCTGGATATGCGGTCAGACGGCACGCGACTTCGTAAAGACGAAAACCGGTGCCGGAGGTTCGATGAACATCCAGGAATCGGAAGAGTTCAAGACCACGAAGTTCTTCTGCAAGACGGATTTTGACATGAATGAGATAAAGAAAGAGGAAGCAGCATATGTACCGCTGCCCAAGTTCTACACGTTCAAGTCGAGAGAGGAGCGCGAACGCATCCTGTACAAGAATTTCGTGCAGGTGGGGCAAGACGTGAAGGAGATGATCAAGGACGTACAGAACAAGCGTAACGCCAAATAGCGGCTAATCCAACCGAACAGAGGGAATAAATAAGGGAAACGTCTGCCAATGTCATCGGAGTTATTGCATGTCTTTTTATGCTTTCAATAATCCGCCATTCTCAAGCAGATATATCCGTAAAAAGCATTATATTTGCACTCAGAAACAATTTATTGCAAATGGAAAAAGATATAAACCGCATAAAGGCTGTATTGGCCGAAACAGGGAAAACGAATGTGTGGCTGGCCGAGCAGCTTGGCGTGAATCCGACCACCGTGTCCAAATGGTGTACAAACACCTGCCAACCGGATTTGCATACCCTATCTAAAATTGCAGAATTACTTAACGTGAGCCGCAGGGAACTGTTGCGCCCTTAAACTCCTACATCATCATGGCAGAACATACAACAGACATAAAGAGCCGGATTAAGGCACTGATAGGTCAGGGCGAAAGTTCGGAAGTCGAGTTCAAATCAGCACGCGGAGGATTCCCCGGCAGCTTTTGGGAGAGCTATTCGGCTTTCGCCAACACCAACGGCGGTACAATCGTGCTGGGCGTGGTGGAAAAGGATAACCGTTTCTCCTTTGACGGACTGACGGAGGAAACCATCGTCCGCTACAAGAAGATTTTCTGGGACTGCGCCCACAACAAAGGGAAAATAAGCGTTTGCCTACCGAGGGAATCGGACGTGAGAATCGAGCAAATCGAAGAGTCGTATATCCTGATATGCGATATTCCACGTGCGAACTACGAGCTTCGTCCGGTCTATATCGGCAGCAATCCGTTCGGGAGCACTTACCGCAGGAACCACGAGGGAGATTATCTCTGTACGGATGCGGAGGTAAGGCGGATGTTCGCAGATGCCGAGCATGACCGCCATTCGCAGGACGGACGCATCCTTGCAGGATTTGAGTTCGAGCGGGATATAGACAAGGAATCACTGCACCAATACCGTCAGACACTCGCCAGTCTGCAACCCACTCATCCGTGGATAGGTATCAGCGACATGGATTTCTTGAAGAAGATAGGAGCTTACACCACGGAATACGAGACCGGGAAAGAGGGATTCACCTTGGCCGGTATACTGATGTTCGGTAAATACGACAGCATCACCAACCCTTCGGGCGACCCAATGTACTTTGTGGATTATCGGGAACGGATTGCAACCGACAATCCCGACATCCGATGGACGCACCGTATCTATCCAGATGGCATGTGGGAAGCAAATCTCTATCAATACTATGTAAGGGTATACAACCGCCTGATACAGTCGCTGCCCCGTCCGTTCATGATAAAAGACGGAGTGCGTCAGGAAGAGACCCCTGCCCACGATGCCGTGAGGGAAGCCCTTATTAACGCAATCGTTCATCAGGATGTCAATGCACAAGGGCATATCATCGTAGAGCGTACCGACAAGAGCCTTGTCTTTATGAACCAAGGAATGATGTTGGTTTCCAAGAAGCAGTATTTCGAAGGTGGGCGTAGCATTTGTCGAAATCCAATTCTGCAAAAGATGTTCATGATGCTTGGTCGTGCTGAGAAAGCCGGCAGCGGTGTGGATAAAATTGTGAGCGGATGGAAATATCTGGGTTGGCCGCTTCCTACCGTTGCGGAAGAAACACGACCGGACTATGTGGTACTGACCATGCAGTTAGGGACGGAACCCGACAAGAAAACCCGACAAGAAAACCCGACAAGAAAACCCGATAAGAAAACCCGACAAGAATCCTCTGCAAGAAAGTCCAATAAACAGGTATTGCGGAGGGAGCAAATCTTGGAGTTCTGTGTTGAGCCAAAGTCGTTATTCGATATTTTACAGCATTTGGGATTGAAAAACAGGGAAAATCTTATGGAGGTCTATATCAATCCGATGATTGGTGCAGGGGCGTTGGCGATGACGGAGCCAGACAATCCTACGAGCCGCAACCAGATGTATGTGGCGGTGAGGGAGGATATGGAGCACATGTAATTCAAAATGATTGTGCTGCCCCAATAATAAAGAGGTCGGACAGCGAAAATGCCCGACCTCTTTATTATTGGGGCAATGAGGATTCATTAGCGTGTCTTACACAAAGAATGTATTATTCCGAGACAAAACCAACCGCTTTCTGCCATTCCAAAGGACTCTTGGTCTGGATGAAAGAGGGCGATTATTCCAATCGGTTGGAGATAATACCGGGAATCTAACTAGTATCAATAGAAAAGCGGATTCGTTACAGGGATTATCCATACGTAGTAAAAAGGGATGTTTTGCCTTCGGCAAAACCGGGCGCACAAAAAACACCGCCGGTACGGATGTATGGGCGGTGCAAAGAGTTATTGCTGCCATGTCAGGCAGTCTGTCCACTCAACAGCTTGCCGAGCTGTTGCCTGCAAAACTCCTCGTATTCGGCTTGGTCGGTGCCGCTCTCGACAGCGCAGTCAATGACATCGCCCAACTCATCGAAGCACACTTCCTTGCCGATACACTCCGTGGCGGAGCCGTTGAGCAGATATACCTCGTAGTAGTCCGAGCCGTTAAGTACAATCATGACGTATCCGTTGTGGAGCCGTCCGTTCAGTTTGATGCGCAGTGCAGGCAAGTCCCTGTAGATGGTGGCAGCAAATTCGGTGATGCCCCATGACATGATAACCGGTGCCGGGGTCATTCCTACCAGCTGTTCCTTGATGGTCTGTGCAATTTGTAATACATATTCTTTTTCCATAACTATATTGTATTAAGATGATTATTGACTTGTATCACTCGAACCAATCCGGATTATCCTTCTTCAACTCGGCTATCAGTTTCTCGTCGCTGAGCCGAAGGGTTGCCGCATCGGTAAAGAAAAAAATCTTGTCATAGATTCTTTCGGCTTCCTTACTGGAAAAGCCTTCGTTCTCGTCTTCAAAGCTACCCGGCTGCAGGGCGTCAAGCAAGAGTGTCGAGCCGATGAGCAGTTCTTCTCCTTCGTTGGATTTCACCACACGGCAATCATAAGCCTTTCCGTCAAACTGTACTTTCTGTGTTTTCATATGCCTGTTCATTTTAATGGGATATGTTTACCGTTTTTCTTGAGATACTCCATGATACACTTGGCTTCTTCATGCGAAGCACGGTTGCGTTCATCGTAATGGCGTGTCTCGTCTGCCATCACCACAATACACTCCTTGACCAGTCGATAAAGGCTCTGTTGCAGCGTGGGGTGCATATCGGGAATAGCGGCGGCGAACCGCTTGGGATTGAAACTGAAACTGTTTACTGCCATTTCCCACTCCTTTGCGAACTTGTACTCCTTGCTTTCTCTGATATTGTCCATGTCCATAAAATTTAAAGAGTTGTTTTTTTCTTCCCTCCGTTCGGTCCTATATGCTGTCGGAACCGCCTTGGGATTTACAGAAGCTTTTCAAGGACTGGCGACCCAGCTGCTTCCGACGCTTTTTCCGGAAAATTACGCTTTCACAGAAAGGAAGAATTTTGCAGGAAATGCACTTCAAAGTGACGGAATCCAGCGCGGCAGTCCACCTTTGCGACTGGAAAAACCAACCGGTGAAGACAGGTATGGGCTGAAGCAGATAAGAATAGATAGAAAAGAGGGAAACAGAAGATAGAACCGGTAACGGGTGGCGGTGGGGAATCGGGAGGCAATTAGAAAGGGATAGAAAAGGGAGTTTGCGCGGATGACGGCACATGTCGGCAGACGCGCCGCCCGGCAATCCTGCCAAGCGATTGGCTGTGAATCCATACACCTTATTATATAATTATATAGGGCAATTTCAATGAAATGAAAAGACAGAGGGCGGATTTCTCCGCTCCTCCGTCCAAGGGTGATTATGGTGTCAAGCTGCAATCTCTTCCTTTGTCTCTTTGCCTGCAGTCGCTTCCGTTTCGGGCTGTGGTTCATCGGACGGCTCCGCTTCCTGCTTAGCCTGTTCCTGCACGAGCAGGACGGCTTTCTTTTCCTCGATGCGCTGATGGCGTTTCTCGTACACCTCGTTGTGTCCGTTCTTGATTTCCGCCAATGCTTCGGGCATGTGCTTCTCTGCAAAGTCAAGCAAGAGGCTTGCCGTGGCATTGCTGCCTGATGCGTTCTTGAAATTGGCAATCAGATAATCCCTGCGGATGACGGCTTTCTGCTTGGCTGTAAGATTCTCGATGATGTTCATCTTCTCCTTGTCCGTGAGGTAATGGTAGGAGTTTTCGCACTTAATGCCGACCTCTGCAAAGTGTTCCCTGCGGAGGGAAGAAAGCAGGAAGAAATAAATCATCTTGTCCTCGTCCTGCCCAAACTTGCGTTCCGACATATCCACCTCCAGAATCTGCTTCTTGGTGTCCTCTACGGTCTTTTCAAGGGCAATCTCCTTGTTGCGCTTATCCTGCTTCTCCAATTTCTCCACCGGTGAGAGCGTCTGCTCCTGCGTTGTACTATTATAGCCTGTGGATGAATGCACCGCATTTCTTACATAGCATAGTACGATGTCCTTGCTCTCGATGCGGAAATAAAGGGTAATTTCGCCTGCCTCGCTTCGGGTTCGGATTTCCTCGCATTCCTTTATGTAGTCGTCCACTTCCTGCTCGTAGTTCTTGCAGGCTTCCTCGTATGCTTCGTCTGTGTCGTAGTCCTCTTTTAGGGGGGCTGTGGACAGCTCGGGATAGGGCTTTGCATAGCCATTGAGACGCTCCACCTCATAGCCCATGGCGGTCAGCCGTTCCATCACGTCCTCGTTGCCGTTGAAATTTTCCTGACAGAGGGCTACCTCGGGGCGTTCTTCCATTAGTCGCACGACTTTCTCTGTGAGATAGGTTGCATTCATTTCTGCAAGGCAGGTGCGGTTGGCGCAATTTCCGCAACCGCCTTCACAGAACAACATCATGTTGTTGGTGTTGTGGGGGCATGACAGACAGAGGGTCTTGTCGAATGCGTACCGTTGCAAGTCGGTGGTGTATTGCCGTTCGATGCTGCGTGCCACCTCGGTGGCTTTCATTCCTCGCCAACTGTTGTACTGCTGTACGCTTTCACACAGATGCTTCTCGTACACCTCTCGCTGAATCTCTTCCCCATAACGGCAGATTTCGCTCGCTACGCTGATAGTGATTTCGTCCTGTTCCAAAAGCCGGGCTATTTCGGGTATCAAGGAGACGAATTTCAAGCGTGTGCGGATATACTTCTCGTTCTTGCCGAACTGCGTCACCAAAGCCTGTACATCATAGCGACCGCTGTCTATGAGCCTTTGATAAGCATTGGCTTCCTCAATCGGTGTGACATCCTTGCGTTGCAGGTTTTCCGTCACCGCCATTTCCTCGGCTGTCTCGTCCGATATTTCCATAACAATAGCCGGAATCTCTTCCAGTCCTGCCATGAGGGAGGCTCGGTATCGGCGTTCTCCGAACACAATCTCAAAGCGGTCTTCTGCCACTGGACGCACTCCGACAGGTTGCAGGAGACCCTGCTGACGGATGCTTTCGGCAAGTTCCGACAGGCTTTCCTCGTCAAAATTCTTGCGTGGGTTGTAGTTACTCGGCTGTACGTTTGCCAATGCCACCATCGTGATGTTTTTCTCCATTGATTGAACTGCTGTTGTTGTTTCCATAATCACAAAATTTAGTTTGAACTTGATTTTTTTGTTTCCCTCCGTTCGGTCCAGTTTCCTGTCTGAACCGCCTTGGGATTTACAGGTGCCTTTCAAGGACTGGCGACCCAGCTGCTTCCGACACTTTTTCCGGAAAATTACACTTTCGCAGAAAGGAAGAATTTTACAGGAAATGCACTTCAAAGTGACGGAATCCAGCGCGACAGTCCACCTTTGCACTGGAAAACCAACCGGCAAGGACAGAAATGTGCCGGAGAAACAACATTCGGAATTAAGGTACAAGGGAAATGATACGCCGGGAGGCAGATGATAAAACAGATGGACTGAAAAAGAAGAATATAAGGATATACAGTACAACCGGACAGACGAAGCACAGCATGGTGGCATAAAAAAGGCATGTTGACTGGAAATTCTGTCAGTTCAGGACTTTGCCATAAATATATCCGACTTGAAGTCTGTGTTATTCAGAAATAATCGCTACTTTTGCAGTTAAGAAACTGCTGTTTCGGAAATAGCCGTTTCGGAATATAGATTTTAAAATAGGCAAGAATATGAGATTTTTTGACAGAAAAGAGGAAATAGCCTCCCTGCAGGAGATAGGCAGACAGGCGCGGGAGAACGCCCAGTTTACGGTCGTGACCGGCAGACGCCGTATCGGAAAGACCATGCTCGTACGGAAGGCCTACGAGAATGAACCGATGCTGTATTTCTTTGTCGCCAGAAAAGCAGAAGGAGACCTGTGCGAGGATTACCGACTTGAGATAGAGAACAAGTTGGGGGTTCCAACCATGGGACGCCCGGAACGTTTTTCCGATGTGTTCGAATACCTGATGAAGCTCTCGGCAGAACGCCCCATCACGCTCTTCATCGACGAGTTCCAGGAATTTTTCCGTGTAAACAAATCAGTGTTCAGCGACATGCAGCGCATTTGGGACCTTTATAGCCAGAAGTCTCGCATAAACCTGATAGTCTGCGGTTCGATATACTCCATGATGACCAAGATATTCAAGGACAAGAAAGAGCCGCTGTATAACCGTCAGTCGCGCTTCATGACCGTCCGGCCGTTTACACCCAGCGTCCTGAAGGAAATTCTGGCGGAATATAATCCTGCCTATACATCGGAAGACTTGCTGGCCCTGTACGCTTTCACGGGAGGCGTGGCCAAATATGTACAACTGCTGGTGGATGCAGGAGCCACCGGCAAGGCGGCCATGCTTGACCACATCATCAAAGCCGATTCCATCTTCCTGGGCGAAGGGAAAGCCATCCTGATAGAAGAGTTCGGAAAGGATTACGGTATCTATTTCTCAATCCTGTCAGCCATTGCACGGGGAAAGACATCACGTTCAGAAATAGAGAATGTGGTCGGCAAGGAAATCGGCGGCTATCTGACCAAACTGGAAAGAGAGTACGAAATCATATCGAAGAAGCAGCCGCTGTTTGAAAGAAGTACCGTAAAGAATGTCCGCTATACGATAGAGGACAACTTCTTTACGTTCTGGTTCCGCTTCATCTACAAATACAGTTACATGCTGGAGATAGAGAACTACGGAAGCGTGAAAACAATTGTGAACCGTGACTACGAGACCTTCAGTGGGCTGATGCTTGAACGCTATTTTAAGCGCGTGCTGATAGAAAAGCAGGCTTTTACCCGCATCGGAAGCTGGTGGGACCGCAAGGGGGAAAACGAGATTGACATCGTGGCGGAAAACGAACTGGAGGACACCGCCACCTTCTTTGAAGTAAAGCGTAGGGCCGAGAACATCGACCTGGCAGTGCTGGAGACGAAGGCAGCTGTATTCCTACGTGCTACCGGAGAGTTCAAGGGCTATGCCCTCTCATACAAAGGGCTGTCTATGGCAGACATGTAACATTGCCGGGCTGTTCAGTCCGGACGTACGAAAAAAACAGAAGCAGGAAAAAGTGAGGAAAGCCCTCACTTTTCATGCTTTGCCAGATACTCCTTCATCGCTTCGTTCACAATGTCTCTCAATGACATGTTCTTCTCGATGGCGAGGTATTTCATACGTGTATGAATACTCTTGTCAATGACGAAATTGCAATGTACTGCCGGCTCCTTTTCCTTTTTAGACGGCATCGGTTTCTCCTTCTGCGGAGATTTTTTCGTGGATGACAGCAATCCGTCCAATCCAGTCTTCATGCCGTCTTTCAATAAATCGCTCTTGCTCATATCTGCTTATTTTAGTTTCAACACTTCTTTTGCCAAATCCATGTAATCCTTGGCCCCATTGCAATTCTTGAGGAACTTGGTGTTTGAGGCATCGCCTAGACATTAATTTACAGATAAACCAATCGTATGAGCAAAGAATTTTCAAGCCAAAATATCGTTTTAGGTACCGTTGCTGCTATCATGCTGGTCTTAATTCTGACAATCTGTTTTTTCGCCATTCCGGTCGGTGTGACATTATGCTCGCTCATTTGCGTCATCTATGGAATAAAATCCTTTTCACGGATTTTTTTGAAATGGTCTGTCATTTTCTTGGTTATTGGCATCGTTTCGGTCATTTATACTATCATACTGATTGTATCCATGTAACTGCATCTAATTCCAAGACTAATGAAAATTAAAAGTAAAGTTTCGTTTCCTGCCAAAGTCATGCTGCTTTCTGCATGGGCAGCAATCCTGTCATCTGCGCTGTTTACAAGCTGTTCCGACAAACCGGTTAAAAACGGATGGTATCCTATAAGAGACTGCAAGACGCAGACTTTTGATTCGTCACCCATTGTCACCACGGCTGACTTTGAAGTCCTGCGAATAGATTCTGCCTTGAACAGTGCCAACGTTATGACCTACATGATTACCGGAAAAATAAAGTCTGACAAAGCTAAAGTATGGGCTGACGCAACCGAAAAAGCCATCGGCAAACATATGGGTTTTCTTTACAATGGGAAAGTCGTAACCGCTCCGCAAGTCAATGCCCGTATAGAAAGCGGGAATTTTCAGATAATCCCTGACGAGTTCTGCAATGATAGAAGAAGGATTTTCGAAATGTATGATACTCTGATAGATGAACGGAATTAAAAACAAAGAACGTAGTATCTACTAACTTTAGTAAATGATAATTTCCTAATATCCTATTTTACTACGATTAGTAAATACTACATTTAGTATTAACAGTCTATCAAACAGATACAACTATTATCAGAACGGCAAATCCTCGTTGCTATCCTGCGGTGCATCAGGAGGAGTCGATGTATCGCCTGCTGCAACTACCGGATTGCTTACTTCGGCTGATGCACCATCACGCTTGCCGGTGCTGATAAACTTCAAGACATCCGCCGAGATGGAAATCTGGATTTGCGGATTGTCCTCTTTGTCTTTCCAGAGTGAAGTGGAGAGTGTCCCTTCAACCAAAAGCAGACGACCCTTGGTAAGGTATTCGGACAGACGGATATGGTTTTCCTTCTTGCTCCGTACCCTCACCCATGTAGTGATGCTGTTTCCGTGTGAATAATCATCTACTGCAATGTCGAAAGCGATGAATGAGCCGTGCGCTCCTGTAATGACCTGGCAATCTCTGCCGATGCGACCGATGGTATGAACGTATAACATAACTAAAAATGTTTTGCGGCAAGGTGGTTAGTCCTGCCATTACCTAAAGTGACTTTGTTTTTTTATTCCCTTGGTTCGGTTCCGTTTTCTGTCTGAACCGCCTTGGAATTTTACAGATGCTTCATAAGGACTGGCGAACAAGCGGTCTCCGACGCTTTTTCCGGAAAATTACGCTTTCAGCCGAAAGGAAGAATTTTACAGGAAATGCACTTCAAAGTGACGGAACCAAGCGCGGCAGTCCACCTTTGCGGCTGGAAAACCAACCGGCGAGGACAGGAATGAGCCGGATAAGCGAGAAGAGGGAAACGATAGAAAAGAGAAACGCATAGCGGCGAGGTATCGGGGAGTTATAAAGGGAGGAATGTCAAAGTAAAAAAAGACATACAGGATGTGTGCAGGATGTGATTCTTGGAATCAGGAAAATAGAAAAGGAAGACGTATCGACTGACCGATGCGCAGGTAGAACAGCATAGCCACGGCCGGCTATGCTGACATTCCACGTCGTTTGCAGGTGGACAATCTACGGTCTGTTATCCGCTTGCACCGTTGTAAAGGTTTGCAACTTTCAACCCTTCTGCTTTGGCTTTGCGGCAGGTGTAAAACGTACCACCTTTGGGTTTGCCGTCATACCAAGAGATAAGGCGTGAGCAGTGGCGTACCATAAAGTCGTTGCGCCTGAGAAAACAGCCCTGAAAGTAGTGCTCACTTAGGATGATTACACCATCTGACTTATGGAGTAGAGCTTCATATCTGGCTTTCATCGCATCATTCCACCGCTCGGCCTGTCCCCGATACGGCACCACGGCAACAACCTGCAAGCCCGGCAATTCGGATTTCAATGAAAGGGCGGTTTCAGCTGCCAGCTGGTCAAACCCCAGTGCCGCCCCGTGGTAGAAAAGTCGGTAGCCGTCTGCATATGCCTTGGCTATCTCTGTGGTTAAAAGCTGTTTCAGCCGTTTGCGATAAAGCAATGGAATGTTGCGGTGTCCGCTGAAGCACACGGACACGGCTTTGTCAAAATTGGATTTCATCATATCAGTTCACTTTGTAATGGGTTCTTGCAAGGAAGAATCCTCCGAGTACGTTTGCTCCGAGGCTTTCAAGCTGATGAGCATAGGTGGCATAGCTCAATCCTTTGGAGATTACATCATCAAAGACCACCACAGACTTGCCGCTGAAGAAAGCCGAGTCAAATTCAAGGACATTCACCTTCCGGATTTCCTTTTCCGCCTTGCGGTTTTCGTGGATGCTCAACCGCTCTCCGCTTACGGAAACATGTTCATATCCGTTGATAGCTCCGGTCAGCTCGCACACTCTTTGGCAAAAGGCCTTGTAACGTATCTCGTTCTTCTCTCGGGTAGATGCCGGTACGGGAGAAAACACGATGTCGGTACATGATGCCCCATAGCGTTCGGTCATGGCGGATGCCGTGCGTCGGGCTACTTCTTCGTATGCCCGTCCATCCTTGAAGTCAAACACTAATTGGCGGTCTGCCAGTTCGCGCTCGCCTACGTTCCGTATACGTACAGGAAAATACTTGCAGAACCATGTCTGCGGTTTGTCCAACTGCTTTTGGAGTTCAATGTCTATCGTCTTTGCCATGATGCTGTCATTTTGTTTCCCTCTTCTTGAAGGCCGTTCAGCCTGTGGAGGGATATTTTCAGCCGGCACTGCCGCTCGAAGATTACCGCTAAGACAAACCTGGGGCATGAAATACGCTCTGACGTGTCAGAGGAAGATTTCCTGCTCCAACATCAATGGCGGTTTGGCGTCAGGTAACGAGCGGTTTACTTTGCGGAAAATATGACTTCCACAGAGCTGGGTGACGACAGAGAACGCTTTCTCTATAAATGTTGACAAATGATAAAACAGGGCACTACAATATAAGAGGAATGGGTGGGCAATGGAGCGTCTGCGGCTTGCCGGTCCAAACTTCACGATGAAGTGACCGGACGGCTTAGTCTCAAATCTGGCGAAGCGCAGCCTTGTCAGTTTGAGACCGAGTCGTAGGGTCTTTTCATGTTTGGTCCTCCGCACAAAGAGTCATTCACTCGACTCATAGCAGCTCTGCTGCCATAGGGCGAGTGAATGTCTCTTGCGGACAAGCATTGTGACGCTCCGCAGAAGGTGTGGGAGCTATATGAGGAGAAAAGGACAGCGGCACAGCCGGTTAGAAAAGCAAGGAAGACAGACGTTCCGGCAAGGACTACCGGCAGGCTTTCTTGCTGCCAGCGACAAGTAGGCCTGCGTCCTTGCTTTGCCCCAAGAAGACGGACACACAGCATATAGCAGACTTGTATGCCATTTGCCGTGTACCGGTCTTACAGGCAAAAACGTCTGTTCGGTATAACAGACGGAGGGAACGCAACGTGGAGCGGAAAGCCGTATAACAGTGGATAACGATGCAAAATATTATCCATCAATTAAATAGCTATAATCCACCGAAATTCATACTCAATACTTCGGTAAATTTTTACCGAAAAACTAAAAGTTAAACAATAGAAACGGTAAAAGCTGGTTCGAAAACACTAAAGAGGTACTTGAAATGTTGTCAAAAACGAATGGTTAAGCATGAAGAAATGTGCTAAAAAAAATACTAACCTGCTGATAATAAAGATGAAAAGTATTGCACAATTCATTATTTTTTTAGCAAATTAGAAGTCTCTCAACTCTTCTGATTATGACTAAAGAAACACTCCTCATGCAATACCAATCCGAGTACCTGTCGGTTCTCAAAACAGTCATGAATGCAATAAAATTATTCATGGCCATACCGGAGCGTAAGAACTTACTCCAATTGGGCAGGTATGGATGTTTTTCAGAACTGACATACCGTAACCTTTTTTGAGCATGAAATATTCGACTGCTTTTCGTTCAACGGATCTATCATCAGTAAGCAGGAGCTTCACTTCAATGCATCGCTTGCAACTGTCATCTTGGCCAAAGCAGCATGCAAGAGGCTCGGAATAACCTATTTTTCCCGCCCCCAATAAAGAGGGCGGGAACTATTAGTAACAATAATGGGGTATGAATAATCAAATCTAACCTGATTAGAATGACCATCCGAAACCGAGGTACGGGTAGAAGGCTGATTTTTCTATGCCGTATTTGTCACCGAAATTGAATGACGGAGACATTCCTATACGAAACATGAGTCCATTGGATCGCTGATAGCGGTAGCCGATGTTGCCGAAGAGGAAATAACCGAATTGATAGCCTGAAGACGTGTATTGATAAGATTTCGTAACCTTTTCATAGCTATTATACTGATCGGAATACCATTCGGCATCGGTATAATATACGGTTTTTTCCTTTACATGATATCCTCCCAGACTTGCGCCGAAGCCCAGTTCAAGTTTGCTGCTCTTCTTTCCTAATAAATAGTTCAGTTCCAACGGCATGCCTATGCCCTTGATACGCTCGTCAAACCAGCCTGAGTTTTTGCTATAGCAATATCCTATTCCTACACGATATCCTAGTCCATCTATTCCTCTAAAACGGCTGTCGTAGTTGATGCCTACTGTGTTTTGGGCACCCAGGAGCTCGATAGAGAGATGGCGTGTCGTCTGAGCAAATAGGCAGGTGGTATAGAATAGTAATGTTGTGATTAATATCTTTCTCATTTGTATGGTATATAAAAACTTGAGCACGATATCAAAGAAACCATGCAGGCAATCGTTTAGTTTATATTTACATTCATGTCTGCATCCACGCTGTATGGAATGTCTTGACATGATAACTTTAAAATAGACAGAATTTGCTGAAATAATCTGTGGGAGTTTCCTTCCCGGAAAATCTCCCACAGAACTAGTAAAGTTCTTCTCTCTCAAATTTATGTTATTTTCAATGCTGTATATCTGCTGCGCAGAGTTATAGTATCTGCCTTTGCAGATGTCTGTTTCACCGGTAAAAGCAGAAACTTTTCAAGGCATTCAGAAGCCTTTGCTGGCTGTTTATTGCTCATGAATTACGGTAATGCCGCATCAGAATATGCTATAAACGGGGCTTCCAGCTAATCAAAACTTGAATAAACAAATCTCTATTTATCTTATCACTCCCTTACTGGACGTATAGCCAATGCCCTTGAGCGGTCCTTGCTTAGTTTCGGACCGACCTGGACTGGAGCAGGTTTCAAAAATAGATAATATGCACTGGGTGTTCTACTTGGAGCAGATGTCCAATAATTTCCGTTGTCGCCATCCTGGCTCAGACCACCGCTTTGCGGGTCTCGCCATCCCAAGGCAGGGAATAATATCATTTTATCATCATCACGAGAAGGATACGTCACATAAAATTTCCATCCATAATTATTGGGGTCCCATTGACCTCTAATTTCTCCCTCAACACTGGGCTTGCCTGTGTATATTGCATCTACAAACCCAGTAAACGCATCTGAGTCCGGAACCTTGAAACCTGCCGGGCAGGGATCATAGATACTCTTGACAGATTTACCTGTTGTTCCATTATGAGTAATATCCCATAGATTGTAATAGGTGTTGTCTGCCGAACTTGCACTATGCATTACTTCAGGCTTGAGTATGTAGTTCATAATGCAACTTCTTCCTGTCGATAAATTTTCAACTTTTGGATTGCTTTTGCTAGACATACCGTCTTTTCCGAACCATCGTTTATTCTCATTTTTCTCCACTTCTGTAGAACTTAGGTGGTAGCCATTAGAAGGAAGGAACGGATCCTTTCGTCCCCATTGGTAATAAGGATGGTTATCTCCAAAGGTTATCTTATAGGGTGTCCAGTTCTACGTTCCTAAAAACGTAGTACAAAACGCCCTCGTTATTGTTAATACAATGCTCTTAAATTCAATGCTTTAATAAGCAAAATTGCTCTTTGAAAATTTGTGTATTTCATTGATTTTTAGTATCTTAGTCAAATAATTTAGAACTAAAAGCAATGAAAAAAGTAGATTCAAAACCCCATAAAGAAACCCTGGAAGAAGAGGTTAAACGTCTTCGTAAAGAAAATGCCAAACTCAAATCTCAGAAAGCAGCCAAAGAGGCTAAGCTTAAGGAGACAAGGAAGGAACTTAAAAAAAAAGACGTAAAGACCGTGACTGTGACCGAAGAACAAATGAAATTGTTATCGACCCTATTCCCGGACATAGATACTCTCTTCTGATTGTTCAGCTTTGTGTATTGATTTACATTCGTACCAACTGCGGCCTTCGCACTGTAGTGAAGATACTTGAAATCTTCAATGATGTGCTTGAAGGAAAATGTGGAAAAGTACCATGCTATAACACCGTAGAGAACTGGATGAAGAAACTTGGATTATCCGCTTATGAGAATGACAGCAAACCTACAGACAAAAAGTTTGCGTATATCATTGACGAAAGCATCATGGTTAATCGAGAGAAACTTCTTCTAATTCTTGGTGTTCCTGCTGAACATCCCGGCCGACCTCTTAAGCATGAGGATGTGACGGTTGTCAGTATGAAATCCGGCGGTAGCTTTAAAGGGGACGACATCAAGCAAGAGATTGAGAAATCCATTAAGGAGATTAAGGCTAAACCTGAATATGTAATCAGCGATCAGGCTCACAATCTCACAAATGGAATTTCGCAATCAGAGTTGTTGCACCATATCGACATCATTTATTGTTTCTACCTTAATTTCGTTTATATCTTTGTTTATTGCTATACGTGGCCCACAAACAGTATATCTGTTGTATGATAAGTCGTTATAAGTTTTTGATAATTTATCAAACGCATTACCTGATGTTATAACAGCCCCTTCTAAACTAAATTCTATTCCAGAATCAATGTTATCAATAATTGCATGCTCTGGGCTAAGGTATCCTGTTATATATGTTTTATTATATGTTGCTCCCGTATCCTCTTTAGAACAACTCCAAAATCCGCAAATAAGCACGGATAAGGAAAGAAGTTTTGTTATACAATTTTTCATATAAATCTTATTTTCGGATTCCTGTTACTGCTGTTATTTTAAATTGGAAATTATAGTCATCTGAACCATTTTCATTGAGTTTAATTTCATAGTTTATAATTTTAATA
>NZ_JAJKHN010000072.1:0-34267 GCF_020982715.1 Bacteroides sp. 1_1_30 | reverse complement strand
AGGGCGGAACTGTATACAATTATGCCCTTTCAGGGCGCAAATTCAGATTGTCGTTTTTACGTAGGGCGTTGCCCTACGCTATATAATTAAGCCCTTTCAGGGCACTCCGCAAAATTATCATTTAGTTCATTTCAGTACAGTTTTGAATCAAATAACAATAATTGGAGCTTGGGAAGAATCTACATGATGAAGTAGATGAAATCAACATTTATAATAGTGGCATTTCTATTCTCGTCACCTGTTCTTCTTTGGGTACGTTGGGATTGCTGTAATAATATTCAATGGATGTTCCCGAAAGTTTGTAACCGTTGGCTTTTATCCATTCCATCATTTCGTTGTACAGGACAGCCAATTCACTGTAAGTTCCTCTATGCAGACAAGAAACTATTTTTCTTTCCGGTATCGTTATGGATCGTATATCCCCTTCACCCTGTAACTTTTTGGATGACTTTAGACCAATAATCATTTTGATATTGTGTTCCGTCAGACTTTCAAAGTCAGGATATTCAACGTAGGGGATGTCGGTAGTGACTTCACCCTGTTCCTTAAATAAAGAGTCTATTTTTACAAAATTCTTCCCGATAGCTTCCGACATTCCGTTCATATCTGTTTGTACTTCAACAGCCAAAGCGGGCTGTTCCGGTTGCTTCAATAGCATGATTTCTGAAATTTTTCCCATAATACATTGTTTTTAGAGGGTTGATAATTAATTATTTCTTGATGACCGGAATATAGATGTCGGTAATTAGTTCTGTTCTAAGGGTGGAGGCAGGGCGGTTCATATACATTTCAAAGCTAAAGGTGCTTTGAGGACGATATTTACTTTTCGGGAACCACTCTTCATAAATAGTCCGGTAGAATTTATGCAATAAAGAGTAGTCACCGATATGCCTGAATATAGCATAACGACCACCAGGAACTTCCATTACTCCCGGCTGGGAATCATTTTCTTTGTTATCGATTATGACCCCGAGATAGAAGCGACATTTATCCATTGGGGTGATGGACGGATCGTCCATACTAAGGCTGACAAACTTATCATTCGACTTTTCTTCATTGTGCTGCCTCGCATAGTTGGTGAGCCTATCCCATATTAACTTGTATCGGAGTTCATCCTTATACTTTTCACCCACCTCGATACAAAATACTTTCATCGGCAGAATCGACCGGATTTCAGGAGTGATAACCGCATGCTGTTCGTCATACATCGGCTTATACTTCTCCCTATATTGAGAGGTTGACACGCCAAAATGTTTTTTGAAGGCTTTTGCCAGACTGAATTTAGTCTGATAGTTTGTCTGCTCCGAAATCTGATTTAATGTAAAGTCGGTGGATACTAACAGATGTGCTATATGTTCGAGGCGCAAACGTTGTATGTAGCTTCCGATATTTTCTCCGGCAACGGTTTGAAACACTCTTCTGAAGTGATATTTGGAAAGTCCGCTTATCGTACTAAGTATATCTGCATCTAAACTATCGAATAAATGATTATTGATGTAAACGACTATATCCTGAATCTTTTGGTGATGGATATTACTGGTTTCCAGCTTCTGTTTCCATCGGTTCAGTTTGGGGAGCCGTTCGTTGAGTATTCGTCTAAGTTCCTCCGGTGAATAAGCGGTATCTGCATATTCATTGTACTTATCGGTGTATTTTATCCAGATATTAATCATTTCCGACATCGGAATGTCGACGATATATTTTCCATCTTTCAGGCAGTAGTAGCAATATTCGTCACTTCGGGAACCGTCGGAGTTAGTACCCAGATATTTCTCTATATCAAAGCGGAGAGGCATCCCGCAACTTTGACAATACCTTTTATTTATATCTGATTCAATCATCGGTTGGGTTTTCGTTTGATGGATAGCAGTCGCTCCATATCATTAAATAAGCAAGTGTCTTTCAATTCGAACATAAGCCACTTCCCATCGTGGAAAGTAGTCGTCTCATCGTATATCTTTTGAGTCTCATTGGAGAATACTTCTCGCAGAGATTCAAATTTGGCACGCTCATCTTTACCTAAAATGACCAAGAAGCCAATCGTTTGTTCTTTGGCGTATAGGGCACACAGCGTTTTTCCGCCTTTGCGATATTTATATTCGTATATCCATTTTTTTCCTCCATGGTTCCATAGTTGTTCCATATTGTACTTTTGCTCGATAAGCTGGCAAAGTGAAGTCCATATATCATAAAGTTCCTTACCTATCAAGGCTTCCAGTGTTTCGGGAGTGGGAATCTGCAAAGTTTCTTTCATGGTATTCTGTATTTACTTTTGATTATCCATATCACAAAGGTAGGCTGATTTTCTAATAGATCGTTGTCCAATATAGGCATTTTGTGTGTAGCTGGTGAACAATCTGCCCGGAAATTAATTTATTTTGTAAAAGCGAAATATTGGCAGTATAACCTTTATCTTTGCATTAATTTAAAAACAAAGCCCCAATTAAAGAAAATGAAAACAATATTATTAGCAGTAGGTACGCTCTGCCTCATGGCAGGTTGCTCGTCAAAAGTGGCAAGCTCAAAAGGAATCGTTAGTGATGCAACCATGAATACGGTAACGATTGTTACTGATAAGAATGATACCCTTTCGTTCAGTACGATGGATGCAAATAAAGATGAAGTCAACGGTTTGCTTCTGAATGATACGCTGGAAGTGTTCTATACCGGAAAATATACACCGGGAATGCCGGCTTCTAAATTAGTTCAGTATCCGCAATCTCCGATTGTGGGAGGTGATCGGGATGAACATGGCTGTATCGGTTCTGCCGGATATGTATGGTGTGAAGTGCAAAAAGACTGTATCCGCTTGTTTGATAAAGGAATCCGCACGGAATCGGTGGACGATAGCAATGCTTCTGCCTTTATTGTGTTTAGTCCTGACTCTACGCAACTGGAACTTTTCTTTTCCAATAATCAGCCCAATGAAATATTGGACAGACGTGGCCTGCCTTCAGGAAGTTATGCATGGAACGTGGAAGATGACGATACGAAAAATGTACGGCTAATAGATGGCTTGTGGACAATCAGCCAAAGAAATAAGTTAATTTATAGCCAAAAGGCCGGAAACTGATTTTAAAAGCTCCGGCTTTCTGACGCTCTGTTTGTAGAGTAATGTTCTAGGTAATTAAATTAATAAGTGGATATCAAAGATGCTGAATATATAAACTTCCATCATAATCTTTGTATTTAGCATCTTTGTATATATCAACCAGTTTGTTACTGTAATCAAGAATGATATCTTTGGAAGTTTGTGATACATTTGTAGCCAGAATACCGCTTCCCAGAATGCCGGGATTACACAATATACTATCTTTTTTTATTGAATTCATGGTAAGCTCTACACCTATGTAATCCTTGATACCTGCCTTTTCTAGACTGGATACAATATAGTTGTCCAAAGATTCTTTATCATCTTCGGTCATGAATCCATACCATAATAAACACTTCATTCCTAATTGAGTAGCCTGTATCAGGATATCGAGATAGGTTACTCCTGAATCTCCTTTCTTGTCTATTTCGTAAGGATCGATATGGATGAAAGAGGATGCGGGAAGTGAAGGCAACAGTTCTATTGTGCCTTTCAGGGAGTCGGTATGATGTATTTCTACGGATGTACTTAATTCGATTTGTTTGGCATAAATGTCTACATTCTCCAGCGCACTCTTTTCTAAATCGAAGAATACGAACCTTTTTGCTTGCTTTCCTAATACATTCATTGCCAGGGCAGGAGAACCCAGATAATTTCCTTTTGCCATTTCTGTACTTTCCAGTTGGTAATAAATGGAATCTTTTAGAGATTTGTCATCATCTGCTTTCTCCAGGAAATGATAGATACCATATTGCTGCTCCGGAGTTTGCGTCATGGAGTAGATGGCACATGCGGAATTGGTTTCTACATATACTTGTGGGGCTTCATTTCTAAGAACTTCACAGAGTATCAGATGTTTCAGTACATCGGGTTATTTTGCGAAATGAGTGTAAGTTGCCATGTGGATACATCTTAAAAAATTATAGAATATAAAGAACAGCAGCCGCTATCCTTTTTAAGTATTCATTAATTCATGGATTTCATGAATATGCAGGTGTAAATGACTTAGATAACCTTCTATCATGTCTTGTAGCGTAACCTTTGTTCCTTCAAAATCACACCAGTAGCTATCCAATTTTGTCTGGTCTACAGATTTTATAACCTGAATGATATGCAGGTTAAAAAACTTCCATAGTTGAATCAGGTTATTCCAATCTTCATTTTGGTAATCTTGTAATGCTATCCACAGATCATTATCCTGACGGTAATCGGGAAAGAAAAGCAAATCTTTACTGTATTGCAATCTGACCATGCGTTGGTGATTGTTTGATGCCGAATCAATCAAATGTCCGAGAATCTGTTTGATGGTACGATTTTGTTTATTACGTTTCAACGTGATCGTATCATTTTGTAGCCCGGTTAGTATTTTCTCTTCGATTTCTATCACATGATAGATTTCTTCTGTTATTTTGGAAAAATCAACGTTTGACATACCATTCTTTTCCTTTAGGTGTTTATAGCAAAATTGCTAATGGTACAAATATAGATAAATGTGTCGATATTTATAAATTAAACGGAACTTTTCAGTTCTAATTTTATCCCTCTTTCTTAAACCACCTGTAAAACCATTTACCGACTTTCTCGTAATGTCGGGTTTCGGTATCAGTATATAGCTTGGAGAAGAAAGACGTATCCAACGGCTCTCCCGACTGGTTAGGATACAGCACGATGAAGCTATTGTTGGAGAAATATTTCCCAAGCTGTCTCGGTAACTTCTCAAAAGAACTGTCATACGAAAGAGTTCCCGGTCGTGCACTGATAATAACCAATAAATGATCGTAACTAACCTGTCCTGTCAATACCAGCAGGTCATTCCAGTCTTCTAAGAGAGAGAAATCGGTAAGCGTCTGTTTATGCCTTTTCTTTATCCACGCTTGTAGGCGGATGGTAGTCTTTTCATTGGCAAAGAAGTGTACGCGACATCCAAGAGTGCTCCCCATGCGACAAAAGTGCTCCATCCAATGAGGAAAACCGGATTCATATTCGGCTTTAGGAGGGACGGCAACGACAATCCGTTTGATTGTATGGACCGGTATCAGAAATTTAGAGATAATTATTTCACAGTTTAATCCGTTCAATAAGTGTTCGGCAAGTATTCCAAAGTATGAATCTGTGATGTTTTTCTTACGGTGCAGGCCGGTGATAATACTCGTAATCTCATTCTCCTTGACTGAATGGATAATACCGGAAGCTATATTCAAATCATACCGGGTGACCTTTTTGAGTGGTACATTTGCTTCCGTTGCTATCATTTCGGCTTTTTCCAGATAATGTTTGCTTCGAATTCGTAGATTATCAGAGTTATTATCGTCGTTGATGACATTTAATGCCAGGAAATTATCTTTCAATTTGGGGTCACGTATGACTAGAGAAAGATTCACCATGTCCTCGATAGTGTCCGGGTTGGCTATGGATATTAAAATCTTCTCTGTTTCTTTCGACGATTCATTTTCGGGTTGTGAATCATCCATCGCCATTTTTCTGGCTGCCCGTTCGGTAATCAGTGAACTCACTACGCAAGTGACCAGGATAAGCAAGACTGTTCCGTTTAGTACATCATCATTCAATAACCGTTCGCCGGTGGGCAGAATAATGTTGTATCCAACTAACACAGCCGCCAATGTGGCTGCCGCCTGTGCATTACTCAAACCATACATCAGATTTCGTTCAAGAACAGACATCTTATATATCTTTTGAGTGAGCCAGCAAGCAATCCATTTGCCTGTCAGCGCCATGGTTATCATCACGGCGGCAACTTTTAAGGCATCCCCCTCTCCGAAAATAACACGTAAGTTGATTAACATTCCCACTCCGATAAGGAAATAAGGAATAAAAAGTGCATTACCAACGAACTCTAAATGATCCATCAATGGAGAGACGTGGGGGATGAGCCGGTTAAGTACCAATCCTGCGAGGAAAGCTCCCAAGATACCTTCCATACCAACAAGCTCCATCAACCCTGCTCCTAAAAAGACCATCGCAAGCACGAAAATAAATTGCATCACGTTGTCATTGTACCGGTGAAAGAACCAACGACCGATGCGCGGAAAGAAATAAATAATTAGTGCCCCTAGAAAGATTACTTTTACCACCAGCCAAATCCAAAACAATCCTCCGGTTTCTCCTTTGAACAATCCGCCTATAACAGCCAGTACCAGCAGCGTGAGTGTATCCGTTACGGCCGTTCCTCCTACGGCAATACTTACGCTACGATGGCGTGATATGCCGAAGCGGGTGACGATGGGGTAGGCCACGAGCGTATGGGAGGCATACATGCTGGCTAATAATACAGAGGTGATTACACCATATTTCAGATAAGATACATTTGCCATGAATCCAATCCCGATAGGAACGATAAAAGCCAGTAATCCCAGTACCAATGCTTTGTTTCGCGTCTCTTTGAAATCTCCCATATTCATTTCCAGACCAGCCAGGAACATGATGTAATAGAGTCCGACTTTCCCGAATAACTGAAAGCTGCTGTCTCGTGCCAGGATATTAAATCCATGTTCGCCAATAGCCAGTCCTGCCAGGATCATACCGATAATATGAGGGATGCGCAGTTTATTCAATAATATCGGAGCAAACAATATAATCAAGAGTACAAGGAGAAATATCCATGTAGGGTCGGTGATAGGGAATGTTAAATCAAGGCCAATCCAATCCATAATTTGACGAGTTCGTGATATTTGTTCCGCAAAATAACCTAAAAAAATGCTTCTAAAAAAGCATTAGTTAATAAAATTAGTCATTTATTTTTTCTCCAGATTCATGATTGCCGGAGTGAAGAATGCAAGTGTTCCTGGGACATACGTTTTTAAATATACGATGATTTTATCCGTGTGTGCGTTTTGGGGTGTATAGTGATTTTATCCGGCTCTACTTTTAGCAATAATAGTAGTGCCGGATATGTCTATTTTTCGAATCCTAAATCATGTTCTTGTATTCCTCTTGTTTTTTCTTGGGTAACTTCTTTATAACTTCTTCTACCGAGTGGCTAATCAACTCCTTTATGAGTTTATCGGGAACATCTCCTTCCAAGTAAACGGTTATCCAATGTTTCTTATCCGAAAAAGGTCCCCAAAAAATGTCTTCGTATTGTTCTATGAGCTCTTCTGATTTATCAGGATTACATTTCATATCCGCCCAGAATCTTCCGTTTTTAGGACGTAATGTAGCAAAAGTGAACATTTTATCCATAACCTTGAAAACCAAAGTATGTTCATCAAATGGCATACATTCTGTTGCTCCTTTGACTGACAGGCAATATTCTCTATAATCTTCGATATTCATGACTTCTCTCTTTTGATTCATTCAAAACACAAATATATTACTTTCTGTTTGCTTTTGAAAAACATGTTTCTATCTCAAAGTACCCGTTTCAATTTCGCCCTTATCCGGCTTAAACTTACCGGAGTTATTCCCAGATAAGAAGCAAGACACTCCAATGGTATTCTCTGTAATAGCTCCGGATTATTTTGTATCAGCTTCATATACCGTTCGGACGCGGTGGTGAATAAGAGAGAAATAAGTCTTTCCTCTGTTTGCAGGAACTCTGATTCGGCAAACTTGCGCCCCCAGTTGGCAATATGGATATCTTCCTTGAATAATTCGTGTAAGTCTTTGCGCTTTAATAGATACAACACCGAGTTTTCCATCAGTTCCATTGACTCATACCCCTGTTGATTATTTACATAGCTTTTCAATGAGACAATGGTTGACCCTTCTTTCCCAATCCAGAACGTTACCTCTTTTCCGTCTACGGGAATGTAAGCTCTGGCAATCCCTTTCTCGATGAAAAAGATATTCGTTTCAGTCTTGCCAGCCTCCAATATATGATAACCTTTGGGATATGTGACTTTTGACAGATGTTTGACCACCTTATCTGCTGAAGCCTCCGGCATCCGATATATCCTGTTTATAATCTCGTGTATATCCATATCGCATTGAATCATTATTCTGCAAAAATACAAAAAGTTATATTAGGAAAAGAAGAATTGATGATACTCTTACACCGTCGTTTCTTATCAAATGTAAAGTGAAAGCTCCGGGCATCTTGTTAATTTTGCAGTCTAATATTAAAATAGAATGATATGAATTGGATTATATTGATTATTGCCGGACTGTTTGAGGTTAGTTTTACCTTTTGTCTAGGCAAGATTAAGGGAGCGACAGGCACCGATTTTTATTTGTGGGGAGCGGGATTTGTAATCTCTGTAATCTTAAGCATGTTCCTACTGGCAAAGGCTGCGCAAACATTGCCTATCGGCACTGCATATCCTGTTTGGACGGGGATAGGAGCGGTGGGAACCGTCTTGATCGGTATCCTGTTCTTTCATGAACCGGCAACTTTGGGTCGTTTGTTTTTTATGACGACTCTGATTATTTCAATCGTAGGGTTGAAACTGATATAATCAGACGAATAGGATTTAGTTTTAATAGATGGAAAAGTGTAATAAGGACTTTTTCAGTGTAAGTCATATATTGTTGAAAAGATTCCATCCGGTATAATATTGAGGAAGTTTGGAATTGACGAGGTCGATTATGTAATATATGCTTTCGTAATTCTGCGATTATTAGGCATTTATAAGAAGTCGTTTTGATGGGAAAAAGTTTGGTTTCTAAAATAAATGTATATATTTGCAGAATGTGGGACGCATCTCGTCCGGATTCGAAACTAAACTAAAATTCTATTTACTGTTATCTATTAAACATGAAATCCACTGATTCTGAACCTCAAGGGGGCGGTATGGAACTGGAACAGTACCGTACCAGCCTCGAACAGATGGTTGAAGAGAAATCTAAAGACTTGATCGCTATTCAGGAGAATCTCGAAGCAACCAACCGACGGCAGGCATTATTTATCAAGGTACTGCAAATTTTGCAATTGGAACCGGATATACCTACTGCTATGAATATGGCACTGGCCGAAATTGGCCGTTATACTGGTGTCGACCGTTTGGCGACATGGGAAAACCACCTCGACGGAGTTACGTATGGCTGCACCAACGAATGGTGCAACGACGGTATAGAACCCGCTATCGATTACTTGCGGAGTATGACCATTGAAGCGGGAAAACCCTGGTTCGACATGCTGGAAGAAAACCATATCATTTGTACGTCCGATATTTATTCGCTTGATCCCTTTATTACTCAAATGCTCGAAGTGCAAGGCGTAAAAGCCATTGCTGTTTTTCCCCTGTCACAATTGGGAGTACATTTCGGCTTTCTTTCGTTCAACTTTTGCTGGAACAAACAATGGGATGAAAAAGATGTGGAACTGATGAGCCAGATATCGCAAATTGTATCTACTGCTACTAAACGCTGGCAAGTTGAAACATCGCTGCAACAGTCGCAGCGAACCATGCAAAAGGTATTGGACAATATCAATGCCAATATTTTTGTGAGTGATTACGATACGTTGAAAGTGATTTTTGCCAATAAGCCTTTCAGGGAAGAAGCAGGAGAAGTTCCGGAAAATGCGGAATGTTGGAGAATGTTGAATGCAGGTCTGGAAAATGGGTGTAAACACTGCCCGAAGCCGAAGTTGCTTGATGCCAACCGTAAGTTTACAGGCGTTCATTTTTGGGAAGACTACAATCCGGTCACCAAACGTTGGTATACCATCCAGAGCATGGCAATAAAATGGCTCGACGGACGTTGGGCAATCATGGAACTGGCTACCGATATCACCACCCGCAAACAGGTGGAACTAGAGCTGATTCAAGCTAAAGAAAAAGCGGAAGAATCGGACAGGCTCAAATCAGCATTCCTTGCCAATATGAGCCATGAAATACGTACTCCTTTGAATGCCATCGTCGGTTTTTCCAGTCTGCTTGCCGAAACCGATGAGGCGGAGCTGCGTCATGTATATATGTCTTTAGTGCAGGAGAACAATGAGCTGTTGCTCAACCTTATTTCCGACATTCTGGACATCTCCAAAATCGAAGCCGGTATGATAGATCTTGTTATGGGACGGGTGGATGTACCACAACTTTGCCGGGAAGTGATTGCTACCTTCTCACACAAAAAACGTGACACTGCGGTCGAACTGCGGTTTGATGAAAATTCACCGCAGATTGTGATTGATGCTGATAAAAACCGAATCATGCAAGTACTCTCTAATTTTCTGACTAATGCCTTGAAGTTTACGACTAAAGGCTCAATCACACTTTCCTATTCATTGGAAGATGAGAGTCAGGTGCGTTTTTGTGTAACGGATACGGGCAAAGGGATTCCCGATGAACAAAAACATGAAATATTTAATCGTTTTGTAAAATTAGACTCATTTGTACAAGGTGCCGGATTGGGATTATCCATCTGTCAAAGCCTGGTCAATAGGATGGGCGGAAAGATTGGAGTCGAATCCCGTGAGGGGGAAGGTTCGTGCTTCTGGTTCACTCATCCGTATGTTCCTGGTGCTTTTTCTGATTCCAATTTTTCTACTGATTAATTTGCATCTTTCAATATATTATCCGAATATTGCAGAGTAGAAAAAACAGAATATGATTCCAATTGATGAAAAACACATTATAAAAAAGCTAAAGACCGGGGATAATGAAGCATATAAATACATATATGATTATCATTATGTTGCTCTCTGCAAACTTAGTTATTATCTCTTGAAAGACAGAGTGCAGGCGGAAAGCATAGTGAACGATGTAATCTTTCATCTTTGGGAAGTCAGAGACAAATTGGAACTGGTGCCTCCTCTTCGCAACTATCTGATAATAGCCGTACGTAATAAATGTCTGAACTACTTAGCCCTTAAGCAGCAGGAGACAGAGATACGTTTTTCTACCATTGAGCAGGCTGGTATTCAATTGCAAAATATCGTTTCTGACAATGAGCATCCTTTAGGCAACCTGCTAAAAGAAGAATTGGAATCGAAAATCCACGAATCTATCAACAAATTACCGCCTGCCTGCAAACAGGTATTCACCATGAGCCGCTTCCGGGAAATGAGTTACGAAGAAATTTCTCGTGAACTTGGCATTTCTGTAAATACGGTTAAGTATCATATAAAGAGCGCATTAGTTATACTTAAAAAAGAACTGGGCACTTTTTTATGTATTATTTTTGCTTTTTATCCTACCCTGCTCTAATAAAAAACTGTAGTATATATAAAGGCACTATCTTTTATGAATGAACAATCACCACATACGGATATAGTCAATGATTGGATAATCGGTTATCTGACAAACAGTCTGACACCGGAAGAGATGCAGTCGTTACAGAATTGGCTGAATGTTTCGGAAGAAAACCGGAAACATTTTTCCGATATGCAAGAAGTATGGATCGCTGCTTCTGATGAAGCAGATGAACAGTATTTCGACAAAGAACAGGCTTATCAATTATTTTTAGAGCATACGGAAAACCTTGTGCAACCATCGGTAAAACGAAAAACACTCACTATCAGTCCGTGGATGTATGCCGCTGCAATGGTTGTAATTGTTTTTTTCTGTGGAATGATTGCCTTTCAGAGTGGAAAGAGAGTACTCCGGAATCAATTGACACAGATTACGGTGGAAGCTCCATACGGTTCAAAAACCAAATTGTATCTTCCTGATGGAACGTTGGTTTGGCTTAATGCGGGTTCCAAAATGAGCTATGCACAAGATTTTGGAATTAATGAACGTTCATTAAACTTGTCGGGAGAAGCCTATTTTGAAGTAACCAGAAATGAGGAGATACCTTTTAAAGTACATACGGAAGAACTAGACGTCAAAGTATTGGGAACTAAATTTAATTTCCGGAATTATAAAGACGATTTGGAAGCTAAAGTCTGTTTGCTGGAAGGAAAGGTCGCGCTGAATACCCGGGAAAAAGAGACCATACTTCATCCTGACCAGCAGGCACTGTTGGATAAAAAGACAGGAAAGCTATCTGTCTCTGACACCAAAGCCGCCTATAGTGCCGAATGGACAAATGACTTCCTCTATTTTGATGAAGTGCTGCTTTCAGATATCATTAAAGAACTGGAGAGAAGCTATGATGTGAAAATAACCGTTGCAGACGATACGTTAAATACGATTCGTTTTTATGGAAACTTCCGTAAAAGAGAGCAAAGTATTCGGGAGATTATGAATGTATTGTCGTCTACAGACAAAATGACTTATACCGTGAATGGAAAAAATATTGTGATCACACTTCCCCAATGAACAGATGTTAAACCTTTAAAAATCAAAAAATATGAAAAGCCATTTAGTAAAAACATGATTCACTTCTCCTGATAGAAACATAAAAAGGCCAGGTTCCTTTTCCATCCCCTGACCTTTTACCCTTCTATCTTAAAAGCCACAGTGACTTTAATTGATGAAAGCTTAGGCAAATATAAATAAAATCCTAAACTTCTCATCCTATTTATCAATTATTTATCCATTGACTTATGAAAAATAAGAAGAAAGTCTTTTTCATGGTCCTGCTCTTGCTATGCTCTTATCTAAGCTCATTTGCGCAGCTTATCAACTTGCAGTTGAAGAACGTAACAGTAAAGCGGGCTATTGAAACAATACAGAAGCAAAACGGATATTCATTTGCATTTGCAGCAAGCGATCTGAATACCAAAAAGATTGTGACAGTGCTAGCCAAAGATTTACCTATTGAAAAGGTGGTAGAACAGGTCTTGGCAGGACAAAATGTTAGCTACACTATCCAGGGGAAAGATATTATCATCAAAAAGAAAAGTGGCCAGTCTGTACAACAATCCTCCAAGAAATATACTATTAGCGGGATAGTGAAGGATATGTCGGGCGATCCTGTCATCGGAGCCAATATAAAAGAGAAGAATGGCACGGCGGGTACAATCTCCGATATGGACGGTAAGTTTCAGTTGACAGTCAGTGAAGAGAGTGTGGTACAAATATCCTATTTGGGGTTTCTGACGCAAGAAGTGAGTGTGAAAAATAAGAACTATCTGACAGTTGTGCTGAAAGATGATACACAGACGTTGGACGAAGTAGTGGTGGTTGGGTTCAGTACCCAAAAAAAGATAAACTTGACAGGAGCGGTAGAAAATGTATCATCGGATGTATTTGAAAATCGTCCGGTGGCTAATGTCACGCAGATGTTGCAAGGTGCTGTACCCAATCTGAATATTTCGTTAGCCGACGGTAAGCCCAATCAATCGGCTTCGTATAATATCCGTGGTGTAACGTCTATCGGAGCAGGCGGTAGTGCGCTGGTATTGATAGACGGTGTAGAAGGTGATCCCGCCATGTTGAATCCGAATGATATAGAAAGCGTGTCCGTATTGAAAGATGCGGCTTCGGCAGCCATCTACGGTTCACGTGCTCCGTATGGGGTCGTCCTGATTACAACAAAAGATCCATCAAAGCAAAAAGATAAGTTTACAGTCAATTATACGGGGAATTTCTCCTATGAAACTCCGTATGCTGTGCCGGATGTCGTTGATGACGGTTATGTCTGGGCTTATCTGTTTCGCGAGGCGGAATACAATTACCGCGGGATAGAGCCTACCAGCATTAATAAATCACAACCATTTTCAAAAGAATGGTTGGAGACTTTCCGACAGCGGAAGTTGGCAGGAAATACATTACAGGCTGCAGTTGGTCCCGATGGAAAGTATACATACTATGGAAATGAAGATTACTATGATGCACTTTATAAGGATCATACGTTTGCACAGTCGCATAATGTATCTATCAGCGGTTCGAACGGAAAAATCAGTTACTATACTTCCGCACGGTTATACGATTATGACGGTCTGTTCAATTATAACTCAGACACCTACCGCACTATGAATATGCGTACCAAAATTAGTGCACAAGTGTTCAACTGGCTGAAAATTTCCAATAATATAGACTATACTCATGATAAATATACGCAACCATTAGGTTATGCAGAGCAGAATGAAGGCTTGGTTTGGAAAGCCATCAATATGGAAGGGCATCCGTCCGAACCAATCTTTAATCCGGACGGAACTTTGACACACTCCGGAGCACGTTCCGTTGGTGGACTGGTAACAGGCAACAACTGGATGAAGCGTACAACGAAAACGCTGAAAAATACGACCACCCTGAATATAACCATGCTGGACAACAAGTTGCGTTTTACCGGGGACTTCTCTTTCCGAACGAAAGATTTTATAGAAGACAAGAAGACTACCGCCGTTCCATATAGCGATTACGAAGGGGTGATTAAATATCTCGGAGTACCGGAAACAGATGATAAGATGTTGGAGAAAGTGCAACAGACCACCTATATATCCACCAATGTATATGCCGAATATGAGAATACATTTGCCGGGAAACATTATATGAAAGTTTTGGCAGGATATAACTACGAACAGCAGGATTACAAGGCAATCTCTTCGGAGCGGAATGGCTTGTTGATGCCTGATGTGGAAAATATAAATTTTGCTATGGGAGATAATATGTCTATTAAGAGTGATGGTAACCGGTGGCGGTATGCCGGAGCATTCTTCCGGTTGAATTACTCCTATGACAACCGCTATCTATTTGAGGTGAACGGGCGTTATGACGGTTCTTCGAAGTTTCCCAACAATTCGCAATGGGGATTTTTCCCTTCAGCTTCGGCAGCATGGCGTTTCTCGGAAGAGAAGTTCTGGAAGGTAAATCCGGCTATTATCTCTAATGGAAAATTGCGTGTTTCTTATGGTGCGTTGGGTAATAGTAATGTGAAGCCGTATTCTTATCTGGAAAAATTCTCATTGAAGACTTTTTCTACTACCGGCTCATCGAGCGAAGGCCGTTACCTTGACGGTAAGGCACAGTTACGCTACACGCTCAATCCTGCTCAAATTCCTGACAATATCGGTTGGGAAACCTCACGAACCATTGATGGCGGTATCGATTTGGGATTCTGGAACAACAAGATCACGTTGTCCGCTGATTATTACGTACGTAAAACTGTTAATATGTATACGGTGGGACCGACGCTTCCCGATACATTCGGTGCATCATCGCCTAAGGGAAACTATGCTGATATGAGTACCTATGGTTACGAGATTTCTTTGGGGTATAACGACTCGTTCCGGTTGGCAGGCAAACCGTTTAGCTTCGGCATCAAGGCAACCCTTGCCGATTATCATTCGGTGATAGATAAATATAATAACCCGAAACGTGACTTGGATGATTATTATGTAGGTCAGCGTATTGGTGAGATTTGGGGATTTATTTGTAACGGACTGTTCCAGTCACAGGACGAAATCGATGCGGCTTTTGACGGAAAGGGGTACAAAAACAACCTGATGCAGACATCTGTCAATTACATCACTTATCCGGGGGATATGCGTTTTGAAGACTTGAACAATACAGGTACTATTGATAACGGAGCCAACACTGTAGACTCACCGGGCGACCGGAAAATCATAGGAAACTCCGAACCGCGCTACATCTATACCCTCTCATTTAGTGCCGACTGGAATAATTTCTTTTTGTCAGCTATGTTCGACGGCGTGGGAAAACAAGACTGGTATCCCAGTGGTGAGAGTTCTTTCTGGGGACAGTATAACCGTCCTTACAATCAAGTTCCGGTGTGGCATTTAAATAACTACTGGACTAAAGACCGCCCTGATGCTTATCTGCCGCGTTATTCGGGTTATTACAATCCTTTATATAAAGGCACGGCCAATACACGCTATTTGCAGGATGTATCTTACTTCCGGCTCAAAAATTTGCAGTTTGGTTACAATTTGCCAAAGAAATGGATAGCAAAAGCAGGTTTCTCTAAAGTATCCGTCTATTTCTCGGGCGAGAACTTATGGTCGTGGTCTCCACTCTACCGTCACACGAAAGATTATGATGTGACAGTGATAACGAAAGGTTCGGATAATGACCTGACTTCCGGTAATAAAGGAGACGGTTTCAACTATCCGACAATGCGGAATTTAAGTTTAGGAATCTCTATTACTTACTAAATAGAAACAAAGAAGATATGAAAAGATTAAGTACTATACGTAATATCCTGCTTCTGTGCGCAATGGTGTTGTCAGGTAGTTGCGATTTGACGGAGACGATGCAGGTAGAGGCTGACAAATCTATGGTTTTCGGCAGCGAATCCGGATTGCGCCTTTATGCCTATTCTTTCTATCGGGCACTGCCTACACTTTCTACGGGTTATCAGCTTGATGAGATGTGTGATATTGCCGCTGTCCGGCAGACGAATGCGTTTATTCAGCAAAACGCGTATAATTCGGAAACAGCTACCAGCTGGTCGTGGGGAACTCTGCGGAACATCAACTATTTCATTGACGGTTGTTACTCAAAGGAATGTACGGTGGATGCAGCTACTCGTGATAATTACTTGGGTATCGCCCGTTGGTTCCGTGCCTGGTTCTATTATGATAAGTTGACTCAATATGGCGAGGTTCCCTGGTTTGGCAGTGAAATCCAGTCTTACCAGTACGATGTCATGTATAAAGAGCGTGACAACCGGGATGTTGTCATCAAGAATATGATCGAAGATCTCGATTTTGCTTACGAGCATATTCAGGCAACTTCTTCTGTCAATAGCTCCACACTCACCAAATGGGCTGCAGCCGCGCTCAAATCACGTGTGTGCCTGTTCGAAGCTGCCTATCGTCGTTATCACAAACTGACAGGTCTGGAAATCACTCCGGAAGAACTTTATCGCCATGCTGCCAGTGCAGCCAAGCTGGTAATGGACAACAGCGGACTTTCGCTGAATACGGCAACAGGTACCAAAGGAGCCTACCGTGATTTGTTCTATCTGGAAGCGCCTATTACCTCCGAAGTAATTTTGGCGGTATGTGCCAATAGTGCATCAGGTATCTACGGGAGTCAGAATTATTACTACAATTCGCTGTCGTATGGCAAGGGTTGGAGTCTGGTTCGTCCGTTTGTCAATACTTACTTGAATTTGGACGGTACCCCGTTCACTGCTGAAACAGGCTATGAAACCAAAAACTTCGTGGAAGAGATGAAGAGTCGTGACCTGCGTTTGTCACAGACTATCCGCGGACTGGATTTCAAGCGTGACGGAAAAGCGGCAGTAGCCGATATGACTGTTTGTCTGACTGGTTATCATGTTATTAAGTATTCTCTCGATGATACAAAATACGATAACAATGCAAAGAACAACAACAGTATTCCGTTGTTGCGTTATGCTGAAGTGCTGCTCAACTATGCCGAAGCACAAGCCGAACTGGGTGGGCTTACTGATGCCGAATGGAACACTACCATCGGTGCTCTGCGCCGACGTGCCGGAATCACAGGCGGAACGGAAAAGCTTCCTACGACTGTTGATCCATATTTGCAGCAAGTATTTTATCCGAATATCACTAATCCGGTTTTACTGGAAATTCGTCGGGAACGTGCTATTGAATTGGTGGCTGAAGGAATGAGGTTCAATGATTTGTGTCGTTGGAAATGTGGTGAACTGATAGAAGAGCTACCTTGGACAGGCATGCACATCAGTGCATTGAATGTGGATATTGACTTGAATGGTGACGGAACTCCTGATTGCTACTTTACCGATAACGGAACACAATCATCCAATAAAGACTGTAAAACGGTGAACGTAAAGAATGAAACAGGACTTTATGCCACAGTAAATGCCGCAGGCGGATACGATTTGAGATATAACCCCGGTGCGGGAAACCGTATCTGGTACGATGACGACCGCCAATATCTTTATCCTGTTCCTGCACAGGTGATTCGCGATTATGAGAGTGCCGGATATAAACTATCACAGAACCCCAATTGGAATTAAAATATAAAAAGATTTAGTATGATGAAATTTAACCAGATATTGCCTGTAATTGCTATCTATGTTGTAGCGTTAGGCGGATGCAGTAATACTACTCCTGATTATTCAGAATTTTATAAAGACCCGGAAACAGTAAAAGAGGAAGACCCGTCTCTAAATGATAATCAAATCAAAGTCATGTCGTTCAATATCCGGTATTACAACAATGACAAAGATACGGGAGACAAGTCATGGGAAGCTCGTACGGCAGCTTTTATTCCGATGATCGGAGAACATAAACCGACGGTGATCGGTATGCAGGAAGCGCGGCCGCCACAACTGAAGTGGCTGGAAGAGAACTGGAAAGATTATGGATATGTAGGTAAGGGACGCCGTGCTAATAATGCCAACAATGATGAGTTTGTTCCTATCTTTTATCGGAAAAAGGCTGTTGAACTAGTCAAGTGGGATTGTTTCTGGCTTTCCGAAACTCCGGATGTTCCGGGTTCTCTAGGATGGGACAGCAGCGTTCCTCGTATAGCAACATGGGCAATCTTCAAACACATAGCTTCCGGTAAGAAATTCTTCTTTGTCAATACTCACATTGATGTACGTTCTACTATTGCTCCGGGCAAGTCGATGGAAGTGATTGTGAATAAAATGTCCGAGCTCAATCCGGAAGGATTGCCGATGTTGCTGACTGCCGACTTTAACAAGCAGATTGACAGCGATATTTTTGACGGAGTTAAAACGTTTATGACTAACGTGCGTCTATCGGCTCCGATCACAGATTCGAAATACTCTTATACAGGTTTTGGCACTGCTAATCCTTATATTGTAGATCATATCTTTTGTACAGGCTTTAAGGCCTTGAAGTTCGAGACGATCGATAAAGTTTATCAGAATATCACTTATATTTCTGATCATTATCCCATCATCGGTAAATTGGAATATGTGAAGTAATGAAACGATTATCTAAATTTACAGAAACGCAATGAAAAGAATTATATATTTATTGGTAGCTGTTATCGGTCTGTTGGTTGGGTGTACACCTGATGAAGAGACATGGGTACAGGCTGGATTCACTACAGATAGGGAATCTTATGAGATTGGTGATCTGATTACCCTGACAAATACGTCGACGGCGGAGAATGCTCAGATTGCAGTTTGTAAATGGGAATTTATGGGTAAAGTTTCTTACGAACTGACTGCTCCCGAACCATTTAGAGTAGAGGAGGGCGGAGACTATCTTTTTCGTCTGACTGTTACTTCGGATCGCGGTGCGATGAAATCAGTCTTTGAAAAGACAATAAAAATAATAGATGACGGTGTCCGCCCTACGGCAGACTTCAGTTGGTTGCCCGAACGAATTGTAGCGGGAGAAGAGGTTGCTTTTACGGATCAATCGAAAGCAGCGGAAGGGTCTGAGATTGTCAAAAGAGAATGGACGTTCGGTGCTATCCTTTCTACAGAGGAAAACCCGAAAATGACTTTCGGTTCGCATGGAAAAATAAATATATCGCTGACCGTGACGGACAATAAAAACAGGAAAGATACGAAGACTGTCACAGTGGATGTGGCCAAGGGTGCAGGTAGTCTTGGCGTGTTATGGTCTCATTCTTACGATGAGCAGGGAGTAGTGTACGGCACTTCTCCGGCAATAAGTGCAGATGGTCAGTATGTATATGTTTCTTCCAGCAATTATAATCTGGTTTGTTTCACGAAATCCGGTGAACGGACTTGGGGATTTGATTGTGGGCAGAACGATGAACCGAACCGAGGTTCTGACTATCAGCATCCGACTCCTACGGTAGATTCCGATGGAACGGTGTATGTGGCTGTCGGAGACAATACTACCAAGGCGGGGGCGGATGCATCCAAATCTGCCAGTCTATATGCTGTAAAAGGTGGTGCAGACGGTGGTACGCAGTTGTGGTTTACAGCAATTGGGGCAAAATCGAGTATGCGTCCTTTCGGTGCTCCGGTCGTTACGGATCAGTATGTGATGATCCTGACGAATTCGGCTCCAAGTACAGATGGAAAACATTTCCGTATTTATGATAAGGTATCCGGGATGCTTAAATATGCGGAAAAAACGTCTTCCGGAAGTTATGGCGGTTGTGTGGGACTGAAAGATGGCAGAATACTTGTTAATACGGGTCAGAGTAGTGGACGATCGTATGGTACACACACCTTCTTCCCGAAAGGCAATAGCTGGAGCAAGTCGTCTAATGAGCAGAATTATGCTCCGAATGACCAGCCTAATGGTAGCCAGATTGCTGTTGGTGCAGATGGGAAAGCATATATTCTCTGTCATAACCTGGGAGTGCGGATATCGACTGATGAGACAAAAGCATTGGTTTATTGTTACGATACCAAGAAAACGACTGAAGGTAAAGTTTCAACTCCTGAATGGTATACTGCCGTGAAAGGAGAAAATAAACAGACCGGTTATGGCTTGGTTGTTGATGGAAATGGGGTGGTGTATGTAGCTACTAACAAATACATTACTGCTATATCTTCTACAGGTTCCGTTTTGTGGGAAACGGAAGTGGCGGGTACTGCTTATGGCGTTCCTGCTATAGATAATGAAGGATATATTTACTATAATGATGCAGAAAAAGGTTCTTTGGTGAAACTCGAACCGGCTACCGGAAAAGCAATCGCTTCACTCCAGCTTGGAACCGAACTGAAATCATCTCCCACTATATCTGTTGACGGCACAATCTATGTGACTGGTATGCTGGAAGGAAAGCCGACTCTATTTGCTGTTGAAGGAGCGGCGACAGGCTATGCAGCCAATGCCTGGTCGCAGATGGGCGGTAATCCGAGTAAGAGCGGATATATGTATTAGTTTTTTATTCATACAGACTTTTTATTAGTAAGTTTCTTTTTTCGTCGGAGCAAGGCAACGCCTGCTCCGATGAGAAAAGATTGACTGTGCATTTACAAAAGGCTTATAAAATGTAGATAAAGTGAAAAAAAGGAACTTTTTAATATTATTGCTGTTGAGTGGGTTGTGGCCTGTCATCGGTGTGTCTGCGCAAGATGTCTGGAAAATAACTGCCGGGCAGATTGAGCCCTCGTCCTATTATGGAATAACGGTGGCTAACGGTATGCTGGGCTTAGTCTCTTCCCCCGAACCTTTGAAGATTTCCCGTGTCGTATTGGGAGGACTTTATGATATCTATGGTAAGGGGAGAGTGAACAATTTCTTGCATGGCATCAATATGCTCGATACGGAATTGCAGATAAACGGCACTACGGTGAAAGCTTCTCAAATATCCGGTTATCAACAGACTTTGGATATGCGTCAGGGAGTGTTTTGCGGAGAGTTTGATTATCAATCGCTTGCCCGTGTTGAATATCAATATACGTCATTACGTCATTTACCTTATTCGTGTTTGCTGCGTGTGCAGATTATTCCGAAAGAAAACATAGAAGTAACTGTGGCGAATATACTGACGGTGCATGAGTCGTTGCGTAATCCGCAGGAGTCTTTCAACCGGATTTTCAACGGAAAGACAGCGATTGATTTCTGCACGTCGATCGCAAAATCTCCGACCCGGGAACTTGAAATCGGGGCTTGTTCATCGTTTGTTTTCGACGATTCTTTTCCCCGTCCGGAAGTCTGCCATCGGAGCGCACGCGGAGTCGGGGTACATACACAAGAATTTACGGTCCGTTTGCAGGCTGGCCAGCCTTACACTTTTTCGATTATCGGAACGACACTTTCCTCTGCCACTCATGCCGACGTCAAGAATGAAGTGGAACGGTTGACTGCATTTGCAGCAGTAGAAGGTGTAGAACGATTATGGAGCAAGCATATCGCTGCATGGGATCAGCTTTGGGAAAGCGATATTGTGATTGAGGGCGATCTTCAGTCGCAACAAGATATTCACAGTATGCTTTATCACACGTATGCTTTTGTGCGGGAAGGTTCGGGATTGTCCTGCTCTCCGATGGGGCTTTCGGGTTTCGGTTACAACGGGCACGTATTCTGGGATGCTGATACGTGGATTTTTCCGGCTTTATTATTGCTGCATCCCGAACTGGCGGAATCAATGATAGAGTACCGCTATCAGCGTTTGGATGCAGCCAGGCATAACGCTTTCATGCATGGGTATAAAGGGGCCATGTACCCGTGGGAAAGTAGTGATAAAGGAAATGAGGATAATACAGTAACCAACATTTACGGTCCTTTTGAAAATCATATTACGGGAGATGTAGCTATGGCAGCCTGGCAATATTATGCTGTGACGCAGGATTTGGAATGGCTTCGTCAAAAGGGATTTCCCATTCTTAGCGCCGCTGCCGAATACTGGGTAAGTCGTTCGGAACCGAATGAAGCGGGAGAATATGAAATCAGGAACGTGATTGGAGCGGATGAATGGAATCAGAACCCTCAAGGAGGAAAGAACGTGAATAATAATGCTTATACAAACGGTGTCGCGAAATCCACTTTGGAAGCTGCCTGCAAAGCAGCCAGACTGTTGAATGTAAAATCAGACCCTATGTGGACAACTGTGGCGGAGAAACTTTGTTTCCGGAAACTTGCCAATGGAGTAACGGCGGAGCATGACACGTATGACGGGGCTGTAACGAAACAAGCCGACGTCTGCTTGTTGGCTTTCCCGTTAAAGCTCGTTACGGAAAAAGAGCAGATCCGAAAGGATTTGGAATACTATCTGCAGACTGTTCCGAGAAAGAAGACACCTGCCATGTCGAAGTCTATCTATTCTATTTTGTTTACCCGCTTGGGAGATCGTGAACGTGCATGGCATTACTTCAGAGATTCCTATCTTCCCAATCTGAATCCGCCATTCCGGGTAATAGCCGAGTTTGATGGCGGTACGAATCCTTATTTTCTGACAGGGGCAGGCGGTGTATTGCAGTCTGTATTGATGGGATTCGGTGGATTGGATATTACGGACAAGGGAATTGTTGCCGGAAAAGGAGCAATCCCTGATGCATGGAAATCTCTTACTCTGAAAGGAATAGGGCAAGAGAAAAAGAATTATATCATTAAATGAATTGACGGAATATGAGATTTCTTGTTTTGCTCAAAAGAGTTCGGATACCTTTTATTTAAGTTCGTTTATTTATTGCTTTTTTATTTGTTACTCTTTGATTATTATTCTGCGCCATTATGCTTTTTACAATACAAATGCCGCTATTTCAGTTGACAGAGCAATAGTCTTGTCTTTCTAAAGATATATCTGCAAACTAAAATAACCCATATTTTGTTGTCTTTATACAGTATTGAGTTTTTAGCAAATAAATATATAAATAATGATGAAGATGACAAAGAACTTATTGTTAGGGGTTGTTGCCGTATGTGGCAGCACTTTTCAGGCTGTAGCTTGTACGGGAATCTCGCTGACATCCCGTGACGGCAGTTATGTGCAAGCCCGTACGATTGAATGGGCGCGCGGTGTGTTGCAAAGCGAGTATGTGATTATTCCACGTGGTCAACAGCTCACGTCATTCACTCCTACAGGTGTCAATGGACTAACGTTTACGGCAAAATATGGAGTGGTTGGTCTGGCTGTTGTACAAAAAGAATTTATTGCCGAAGGAATCAATGAGGCCGGACTTTCGGCCGGACTATTTTTCTTTCCTCATTATGGGGGATATGAAACGTATGATGCTGCACAGAACCAGCGGACACTGGCAGACCTTCAAGTGACGGAGTGGCTGTTGGCGCAGTTTTCCACTATCGACGAGGTGAAGGCAGCCCTTTCTTCTGTACGTGTTGTAGGATTGGAAAAGACAGCGGTAGTACATTGGCGTATCGGTGAACCGTCGGGGCGTCAGGTTGTGTTGGAAATTGTAGGTGGTGTGCCGCATTTTTATGAGAATGAAGTAGGAGTATTGACGAATGCCCCCGGTTTTGAATGGCAACTTACAAATTTGAACAATTACGTCAATCTTCATCCGGGTGACGCTTCCGTGCAAAAATTGAGCGGTATTACGTTGCAACCTACTGGTGGCAACTCCGGTTTTCTCGGCATTCCGGGTGATGCCACGCCTCCTTCGCGGTTTGTGCGTGCGGCCTTTTACCGGGGGACAGCTCCGCAACGTGCCACAGGCTTTGATACCGTGCAGCAATGTTTCCACTTGCTTAATAATTTTGATATTCCTATTGGTATAGAACATTCACAGGGTGATATTCCGGATATTCCCAGTGCTACGCAATGGACCTCAGCTATCGACCTCACGAACCGGAAGGTTTATTATAAAACAGCTTATAACAATTCGATACGTTGCATTGACTTAAAAGCTATTGATTTCTCAAAGGTGAAATATCAATCACAACTGTTGGATAAGATACAGGAGCAGCCGGTTGAAATGGTTAAGATTCCCCGGTAAAATATGGAACGGTATGGAGGTGCTCTTGTATAATAGTTGCTCGCATTAAGAATGCTCTCAAATAAATGTTGGTGACGTTTTACCCTCACACCCTCACCCTTTGTGCTCAATCCATTTATTCATCGGGGTTACAGGTGTGAGGGTAAAGGTGAGAGTAGGTGAGGGTAACTTTTTACTCTCACTCTGTCTCGTCATGATTTGAGTTGACCAATCTTATTCCGTTTTCACACTAACTTCTTTATTCTTACCATAATATCCACTTCCCGGCACATAAATCGGCTGCATGGCTCCACCCATATTTTTCAATTTACCCTCGTCGCGCAGACGTCGGATATGTCGCATGGCTGTACTTCTTGCCATTCCGCAAAGATATTGGAAGTCATGTCTTCGCATAAATGGATGAGTACGGAAGTACTGAGTCAGTTGCAGGTCAATTTCTTCGTTTGTCAGTTGGGTGAAATCCAGTCCTCCTTTGAGGCTTTTCACTTTAAGCACACCGAACTCGTTTTTCAATGTCTGGTCGGCACGAAACTGAATGGCCTTTAGCTTCACTTTGGTCACTTTCCGTTTTGTGTCTACCGTTACAGGTTCCGTGGTTGTCAGGCAGGGATGGAAATAACCGATGCCGTCCAGATGAACTTGGCGTCCTTCCGCCAATTCCTGTCCCATGATGTGCGAAAGCGCATCAAGTACGGCTGTGACGTCTGTTTCTGTCAGTGAACAACGTTCTTGAATACGTCGGCGCAGTACGTCGGTCCCTGTGGAACCGTTGTATTTGATGCGCGGATGCAGGGTGTTTCCGTTTTCTCCCTGCTGTTTGTTTGAAGGCTTCGGGTCTTCATACCAATCGAATAATATTGCCATAGCTCTATATTTGTTTTAAATGAACTGTTCTTGTTATGTATTCTCTTAGATAGTAATACATTAATGCTTAATGTTTCTTTTGTTAAGCTCTAATGCTTTGCAAGGGCTCACCCATGTGAACAAGGCTGTTTACGTCTGTAGACGTTTTTATTTACAATTGATAGCCTGTTTGTTCACACGGGTGAGCCCTTGACAACTACTAAGCAAAGATACATAAATAATAAGGCAAATGCAAATAATATGCAGGTATTTATCGGATAAAATGCTTGTTTACCGGAAGATAAAAGCGTATCTTTACAGGAATTAAATAGGTAGATGTAATTGTAGAAAAAATAGACAAAAATAGGATGAAAATTACTTTAATCAGACAAGACAACGGGAGCGGAAAAGAGACTCTTAGCGTTTGTGAGGCAGGCACATTATTCGACAAGATGAAAACGGAAACAAAGGCGGGGCATATCACGGCTTTGCGGGGAATCATACCATTGCTGGAAGGTACGTATGCCCGATACGAACATATTGATAAATTGCCATACATCTATTCTGCTGTGGAATATACCCGTACCAAAGAGGGCGAACGGAAGATGAAGCGGTATAACGGATTGGTACAGTTGGAAGTGAGTAGGCTGGCGAGCGGCTCGGAAGTGGAATTTGTGAAGCGACAAGCGGCGCTTTTGCCACAGACTTTTGCTGCTTTTGGTGGTTCGAGCGGGCGTAGTGTGAAGATATGGGTGCGCTTCGCTTTGCCGGATGACGGAGGATTGCCGACCAAGGAAGCGGAGGCGGAATTATTTCATGTTCATGCTTATTGGCTGGCTGTGAAATGTTATCAGCCGATGTTGCCTTTCGATATTGACTTGAAAGAACCGGTTTTGGCACAGAGATGCCGTATGACGCTGGACGAATCTCCTTATTATAATCCGGATGCGGTGCCGTTCTGCCTGGAACAACCGCTTACGATGCCGGGAGAAGAGACTTTCCGTCAGCGGAAACTGGGAGAGAAAAATCCGTTATTGCGGTTGCAGCCGGGATATGAGTCGGCGCAAACATTCACGAAGATTTATGAAGCGGCCTTGAACAGGGCACTTCAGGAAATGGAGGATTGGAAACGTGGGGACGACTTGCAGCCTTTATTGGTTCGCCTTGCCGAGCATTGTTTCAAAGCGGGGCTTCCCGAAGAGGAAGCGATACGGCAGACGATGATTCATTATTATCGCGAAGAAGAAGAGCAGGTGATCCGTTCGATATTGCATAATCTTTATCAGGAATGTAAGGGATTCGGCAAGAAAAGCAGTATCAGTAAAGAGCAGGAGACGGCTTTTCTGTTGGAAGAGTTTATGAAACGTCGGTATGAATTCCGTTACAATACGGTGCAGGACGATTTGGAATATCGGCAGCGCGATTCTGTTCACTTTTGCTTTAAGCCGGTGGATAAACGGGTGCGCAACAGTATTGCGATCAATGCTTTGAAGGAAGGCATCAGTGCGTGGGACCGTGATGTGGATCGTTTTCTGAATTCGGAATGTGTTCCTTTGTATAATCCTGTGGAGGAATATCTTTATGAGACAGGTCGCTGGGACGGGAAGGACCGTATCCGTGCATTGGCTGGTCTGTTGCCTTGTGATAATCCGCATTGGCAGGAATTATTTTACCGCTGGTTTCTTAGTATGGTGGCGCATTGGAGGGGAGTCGATCGGCAGCATGGTAATAATACTTCGCCTTTGCTGGTTGGTTCGCAGGGGTATCGTAAGTCTACATTCTGTCGCATTATTCTGCCGCCGGAGTTGCGTTTCGGCTATACGGACAGTATTGATTTTAAAAGTAAACAGGAGGCGGAACGCTATTTGGGACGTTTTTTTCTGATAAATATTGATGAGTTCGATCAGATTAATGTCAGTCAGCAGGGGTTCTTGAAGCATTTGTTGCAGAAGCCTGTGGCGAATCTGCGTAAACCATACGGTAATACGATTCGGGAAATGAGGCGTTATGCTTCTTTTATCGGTACCAGCAATCAGAAAGATTTGCTTACCGATCCTAGCGGTAGCCGCCGTTTTATTTGCATTGAGGTGACGGCTCCTATTAATACGAATGTTACGATTAATTACAAGCAGCTTTATGCTCAAGCGATGGAGGCTATTTATAAAGGTGAACGTTATTGGCTGAATGATGAGGATGAAAACATATTAAAACAGACTAACCGTGAGTTTGAACAGGCGAGTCCGCTGGAACAGCTGTTCCACTGCTATCTTAATCCCGTAGAAGAGGAAATGGAAGGCGAATGGCTGACTGCCATGCAGATTTTGAGTTATTTACAGACGAAAACACGGGATAAACTGGCTATTAATAAGGTAGGACAGTTTGGGCGTGCACTTCAAAAACTGAATATTCCTTGCCGTAAGTCTCGTAAAGGGACGCTTTATCATTTGATGAAAGTAGAGTAATTGATAAAGGTGGTGTGAAAGGGGGCTTTGTCAACCAAAATCAGGACGAGACAGGGTGAGGGTAAAAAGTTACCCTCACCTACCCTCACTCTTACCCTCATCACTGAAAGGACGATGAATAGGGGGATGCAGGGAAAGTGTGAGGGTGTGAGAGTAAAGTGTGTGATAAAGTATATTGAGAATGATTGATTATATGGAGGAGTGGGAGGAGAGATTGTCTTTTCTACGTAAAAATAGCAATTTTCGGGTCGTTTATTTGTGATGCGTATAGTAATTTTGCAGCATTGGAAATAAGAGTGCGAGTGTAAAAACGAAAATATTATTAGCTGTTATTTCAACTGTAAATATAATAAACGTATCTTTGGAAGTATGGGAGATAAAACGAATGTAACCTCTGTTATGAATGAGCAAAAAACGCTTGACTATGCACGCATTGCGCAGGCAATCGGGTATATAAGGGAGAATTTTAAAAGGCAACCGGGATTGGATGAGATTGCCGGGGAAGTGGCGTTGAGTACGGCGCATTTCCAACGTATGTTTACGGAGTGGGCGGGAGTTAGCCCTAAGAAGTTCTTGCAATATACTAGTATTGAATATGCCAAGAGAATCTTGAATGAAACTCATGCGTCTTTATTCGATGCGGCACAGGAAACAGGGCTTTCCGGTACGGGCAGATTGTATGACTTGTTTGTAAATATAGAAGGGATGACGCCGGGCGAATATAAAAACGGAGGTGAAAGTCTTTCTATCAATTATAGTTTTGCCAAAAGTCCTTTCGGTGAAATCTTCATTGCGTCTACCGATAAAGGTATTTGTTGTATGGAGTTTGTAGACGATCATGACGCGGCTTTTAACTCTTTACGGAAGAAGTTTCCTAATGCAAAGTTTACCTCGATTGTGGATGAAGTGCAGCAAAATGCTTTATTCATCTTCACGCAGGACTGGAGTAAACTCAAAGAAATAAAATTGCATCTGAAAGGTACTGGCTTTCAACTAAAGGTATGGGAAACCTTACTGAAAATTCCTGTCGGTGGCTTGACTACTTACGGAGATATAGCCGTAGGAATCAATAATCCGAGAGCTTGCCGGGCTGTTGGAACGGCTGTCGGTGAGAATCCCGTAGCTTTCCTTATTCCGTGTCATCGGGTCATTCGTGCTTCCGGTGAGTTGGGAAATTACCATTGGGGAGAGATTCGCAAGACTGCAATGATTGGTTGGGAGGCTGCAAAAGGTGAGGTAAAGAGGGGATTATAGGAAAGAATGAAGGTGATTTTAGTTCACATTCTTTTTAGTGCAATGCTGTTTCTTATATTATTAATATATAACTAATTTGATTATGAAATTATTGGTATTCCTTGCTAAAGGGTTTGAAACGATTGAGTTTAGTGCTTTTATAGATGTTATGGGATGGGCAAAGACGGATTTTGATTGTAAAATAGATGTTGTGACCAAAAAGTGATTAGTTCTTTCAATGTTCCTGTTTTGGTGGATAAAGTCATGGATGAAGTGTCTGCAGATGAATATGACGCGCTTGCGATACCCGGCGGATTTGAAGAATTCGGATTCTATGAGGAGGCATATAATGAACAACTTCTGGAATTGATACGACTGTTTGACTCGCAAAAGAAATGGATCGCAACAGTCTGCGTGGGAGCTTTACCTGTTGGGAAAAGTGGAGTGTTGAACGGTCGGAAAGCAACAACTTATCATCTTAGGGGTGCTCATAAACAGAAAGTGCTTCAGGGATTTGGAGCAACTATCGTAAATTCTCCCATCGTGGTGGATGATAATATCATAACTTCTTATTGTCCTCAAACATCATACGGGGTTGCATTGCTTTTATTAGAGAAGTTGACCTCTCATAAAGAAATGGTTTTAGTGAAAGATGCTATGGGATTTTAATAAGTTGCATTTAAGCACTGCACTCGGTTTTGAGTTCGCTATGGATGATGCTTCTCACTGCTTTTTCATGTTTGAATAAATAATAATAAGTGCTTGCGGTAAGAAAAGCCAGAAACCGGATATTGGTTCGACTATGCAACCGATTATGGTGAACAGTAGAATGAAGTAACCTAAAAATAAAGGTGCCGGTTTTTGCTCTTTTCTGATATAGTATTGAAGTGTCTCTCCCCAAAGAATAAGTATTATTCCGCAGATTAGGAACCAGAAAGCAAAGCCCAGGTTATGATTTTCTCCAATAGAGTCTATTAATCCATTGTTAAGCATTTCCGTAAAAGCTTCTTTTCCAAGAAATAGCGCATAAATGGTATGAATGATTCCTGTTGCTGTTAAAAGTGTTCCACTATATTTCCAAAGTTTCATGTTCTTGCCTTTTTAGTATTTTATTGGGATGTACACTTCTACAGAATTTGAAATTTAATCCGTTTTAACATATCATCCGGTTCTTAATAAGTTGCTCGATAACGCAAATATAAGTAATCATGTAAGATTCCCAACGTATGATTTCGACATTTGTGTTTGTTTTAGATTCTTTATACTTGCTCATTCGTTTTCTTGTTGTGATATCTGTGGACATGAGTTGCTTTATAAATATCCTTTAGTTCTTCTTTATTGTATTGAAAATTATATCTTTGTATTTCAGATAGTTGGATTTATGGAGTTTATAAAAGAGGCTGGCGTTTCACCACAAAAAAGTATGGATATTAAGAATGATAAGATCACAATAAAGCCTTTGCGTGATAAAGATGTAGGCATTTTCAGTAAATGGTTGGCTAAAGAATATATTTATAAATGGTTCTGCCCTGACGGAGAAGAACATAAAATGGCTTGGTTGGATGAGGTAAATAATAGAAATACCCAATATCATTATATGAAACATTTCATTGTTTATTATAATGATAAAGCCATTGGCTTTTGTTTATACTTGGATTGTTATTTTGAAAAAGAATATATACCGGAACATTACGGAAAAACTGTCGATGAGAAAGAGACAGTCTTTGAAATAGGTTATCTCATAGGCGAAGAGGAATATTTGGGTAAGGGCATCGGGAAGATTATTGTAAAGAAGCTGATCGGGGAAATTGCCGAAATAGGAGGGAAAGAGATATTGGCTGACCCTGATGAGGCTAATGTTTTATCCATAAGAACATTGTTAAGTAATGGATTCGTAAAAGTAAAAGATTGCGATTATAGGTATTGTCTTAAATAGATAAGAAAACTTCTTTTGAAAGAAGTTTTCTTATACGGCCATTCTATTTATTATTTGAATACAAAGTTGCTCAATAGATAACTCAAGAAGTTACCATAAATGATTATCTTTTATCTGACTTGTAAACTCATTTATGGCATCATATCTCAGCTTCGAAACAGAAGAGTTTACTTTCGCTATTTTCTTCGTTAAAAACCTTTCGATGAAATTCATTTTGTCAAACTGAAACTCACCACCTAAAATGGCTTTGGGAATCGATAATCTCTGTAAGAACTCCGGGAAAGCCTTGTTCATTTCTTCCGCTTCTTGTTCTTCGTTCATACAACAGATGAACAACCCTATTACTTTTTGCTCTAATAACGGTTGGTTATTGTGACAGAATTGAGTAACTTTTCGGTTTGGAGAGCCCGCATAAATAGCTGTTCCAAGAATTATTCGATCGTAAGTTCGGATATCAGGTCTCGGACACTCCTTTAATGAGATGTAGTCAACTTTATTAGTCAACTTTTCTCCGATAAGGTGTGTTACTCGCTCGGTAGTTCCATGTTTTGAATAATATATGATAGCTGTTTTCATTTTCAACAGGCATAAGCGGTTTAAAATAGCCGTTAATAAGTGGCATGGTTATCCTCTGTAAAGGTAGAGACTTTATTCTGACTAGCAAACAGTTTTCGATATAATTAATCTATACCTTGTTTTTCTCATATTTGAAAAGTATGTTCCCCATCTCAAAACGAGACAGGGAGCATTCCTTAATTTATAATAATGTACAGGTGTATAATCCGCAAATCCAAATTTCCGCCGAATCCGGAACGAAGCGTTCAATTTTCAGGCAAAAGAACAAAACGAAGCGTTCAAAAAATAGGCTGCACACAACACTTATAAAGCCGGAACAAAAGGTAAATGAAGACCTCTGTTCCGGCTTTGTTCTTTCATAAGAACACTTTTAGAATGGCATTCTAATGCAAATCGAGCAACTTATTTAAGCAGCCATTTTATCAATGTAAGAATCTTGCTTTTTGAATAGCATTATATCTGTGTATCCTGAAGAATAATTCATGTGGGCATTGAATTCTCTTTTTGTGCAGCCTTCAAATGGATTTCCGATGGTTTTATTTGCCCCGATCCACTCACACAATTCAATTATAGATGATTTGTTTGATGTAAAATAAACGAATGAATGACCTTCGAGGACTTTTAAAACATCTAAGTAATCAGACATACGCCAATACATGTTGTACGTTCCTACATCAGTGGATAGATAAGGAGGATCAATTAAAAACACCACTCCAGGTACGTCCTTATATTGATTATAGACCTCTTTGTAGTCGCATGAAACGATTTCCAGCCCTTCTAAATAGTCCAATGATTCAGGGTATCCATTCTTACGGATATTGTTATAAAGAACTTCCTTGCTCATTTCCTCCACAGACAACTTATATTTCATAGAGAACATAAGGGATGACGATAGAGTAATGAAGTCCACGTACCCCACACTCGCTTCCTCTTCTTCAATACGCTTTAAAACGCATTTCCTCAGCTTTCCTTTGATTGCCTTATGTTTGGGTACCGAATCCCCTACCAGCGTTCTAATGTCGGCTAAAAGCTTGTTTGTATGTGGAATATGAGCCAGCCTAAATCGGTAGTTATCAAAATCGTTATAGACAACAGTGGAAGTTGGTTTCATTCTTTTGGTAATATGGGAAAGTAACCCCGAGCCACCAAACAGATCCACAAAAACGGTATCATCAGGAAACTGGTCCAATACCTTTATAAATTCTTTGGCAAACATTCTTTTTTGGCCCACAAATGGCAGCGGTGCCGACAGATTCATTTTCGTCATACGTTCAATTCAAATTTAATATTTTCAACTCCGGATAACAGTTCCAGAGTCCGGTCAATGTTATTTTCATATATATGCACATTCCCAAGGTTAAGAGTTATGGATTTCAAAGGAAGTTCCACCTGCCTTGCCATCAGATAAAGATGATAAATATCAGCCGGAAGCCCAAGGTTGGCATCAGAACTGCGCTGGTATGCGGATAATACCAGTTCCCCCTCTTCAATCTGGAACTGCACAAGGCTCAGGCAGGGTGCCTGGTTGCTTTCCACCCCAGTCTCTCCAAGGAACAGAACATAGTTCTTGCTGTTGCGTTTTTCCTGGTTAATCTTGGCTATAAGGGGTGGAAGCTTTTCAAAGTAAGTGGGGTAGCTATTCACAAGGGTATGGCCACAATAGTCCCACCAGGTAATACCTGCCTCCTTATATCTTTCCACATCCCGAATACCCTGCATAAACAGTTTCAATTCTTCTTTCAGTTTCTTTCTGGCTATCCCATGGCTTTCAAATATATCAAGTAAATCAGCCGGGGTCAGCATAAGCCTTTCATTCAATAGGTATTTGATACAGCCTTTCTTGTTGGTTTGGGTCTTGCCCGTTTGGAGTATCTTGTCTAATGTCTGGTAATACTTATTCATAAGCTATTGATTTTTGTCTGTGCAAAGTTAGCCCCATCAGACAACACAAGGTATCTCCGGCACATCAATCACACTGCACCGAGCGTGCAGTGCTTTCCAAACCGTTTGATAATGTCATACACCTTGCGTTCGCTTACAGAATATTTATTTGCCAAAAACGCCACTGCATAAGTGGTCTTCTCACCCCGGTTTTTCATGACCTCATACTCCGTATATAAGTCTATGAATCGAAGGTCATCCTGCTTGCCGCCCAAACTTATAAGCATTTCAAGCGGTTTTCTATTGAATTTAAGTGCTTCAAACAATGTCATATCCAATCATTTTTGTACTTTTGCAATGCCAATCATTTATTTAATGCGTAAAAACGCCACGAGAGTGCGGCAGAGGGCATTGCCCCCGGTCGCGCACTCTCGTGGCGTTTTGTGTTAATAAATGATTGGCGTCTATATTAACAGGCCGGGGGCTTTTTTTATCCCTCCCCCGAAGGGATTATCAATCATTTAATCCGATATAAATCCAAATTGAACTTATCTTTCTTTTCCCAGCCTTCAGCCAGAACCTTCTGAATATACCTTACCGCTTTCGTATAGAAGTCTTTCAACTCATCTAACCGACTAAAAGTATGGTATTCGGGCTGTTCATCCGAACCAAGTTTAAACGTCACCGGTAGGGTTTCTCCGCCCGTCTGAACGGCCAAATCGTATGCTGCCTTATAATTGTACTGATTCTCCGTAGAAAGCCATACAGGGGCACCATTATAGGTGAATCCGGACAGGATAGCTGCATCAGTCTGGCTGTTATACCAGGACATAACCAATGTGCGGATTTCCTCATCAGTGGGCTTATGGCCGAACTCCTCTTCCATGTAGGAGGCAGAGCCGTTCTCTTTCTCCTGCACATCCCAGCGGATGCGCCATTTGTCTTTTACCGGGTTCGTGCATTCCATCAGCGACACACCGGCACTTCCTTCAACTCTTTTCATGTAAACACGTATTTGGTTCTACCTTTGCCGAAGGTCTCTGTCTTGATGGTCGTTTCAAACGGAAAGCCATCCGGCATTTCTTTCACTTGTGCGAGAATATTCTTCATTTCCTCGCTGTTGGTGAAGAACTTCTTCGCCTCGCCGTTCACTTCGATGGCCACAATACAGCGGTCCTCTCC